>JAAYAV010000168.1 GCA_012719195.1 Anaerolineae bacterium
ACCTCGGCGCGGCCGGGCGAAGCGGAAAACATGGTCATCGCCGGGCACCACAACATGGCGGGTGAGGTCTTTCGCGATCTGGTGACGCTCACGGTGGGAGCGGAGGTATCGATCTTCGCCGGGGAGACTGAGCACCGCTACCTGGTCACGGACGTGCAGGTGTTGGCCGAGAAGGGAATGCCGCTAGAGGTGCGGCAGGCCAATGGGCTCTGGATCGGCCAGACGGGCGCCGAGATGCTGACCATGGTGACCTGCTGGCCGTACAACAACAACACGCACCGGGTGGTGGTGAGAGCGCTGCCGGTGGCCTAGATAGGTGCCGGACGCTGAGTGGAACGCGGAGAGGGGGGACCCACGGGCGGGTCCCCCCTCTTGTTCATCAGGCGGGCGGTAGGGTGAGGTCTAGCTCCCCACTCCCACGAGGGGGAGGATCACCGTGCTGCCGAGCGCCCACTCGTTCACGCTCACGTTGGCTATGCGCACCTCGGTGGGTCTTTCTGCCGACGACTGGTAGACGTTGAACATGAGGCGGATGTCACGGCCACGCCAGGCGGAGAGGTCGAAGCTGGCGGGCGTCCAGCTCGAGGACTTGTAGAGAGTGCGGACGGGGATGAGGTAGGTGGCTTTATCGTCGCCGGAGGCGTTCCGGTCCACCACGATGACCTCGAACCAGTCGTTGCCGGCGGCCGTCTCGGCGCTTTGGATGCGGTACTGGAAGCGCAGGGTGGGCCGGGCCACCACCGGGTCGAGGTACAGGTCCTGGAAGGCGGTGCTGTTGCCGGCGCCGGCCATGTCCGGGTTGGGATCGGGTATGAAGCCGCTGCCGAGGACAAGGCAGTTGCCCTTGGGGCAGTCGGTCGCGATGAGGGGCGGGGTGCTGCCCATGCTGAGCCAACCGTCGGCGCCGGAAGCGAAGGTGCCGTTGGCGACCAGCTCCTGGGAAGTCACCCTGCCGGCGGTCTCGATGAGGATGTAGGGAGCGCCGCCGATCATGTACTCGGTGGATCCGGGCAGGTTGCGGTTGGTGGCTCGCGGCAGGCTGACCAGGTAGCGACCGCCTTGTGCGGTCACCGTGGAGGCATTGCCGGCAACGTCGATGAGGGCGGCGGTGCTGGAGGCGGCCGCGACGGAGGCCTGGACGTCGTGCCCCTGGGTGGCCCAGAGGACGGTGATCCGGTGGCCGGTGGCAGCGCGGTAGAACGCGATCTGCTCGTGATCGCCGTTGGGGGTGATGCGCCAAAGGGGCTCGAGGCCACGGAACTGGGCCGCCACCGTCCGGAAGGCTGCTAGGGCGGGGCGAGAGGCGGCGTCGCTTGGGTAACAGGCAGCGCCGGGTTCGTTGCGGTAGAGGCCGTAGGCGTCACGAGCCTCGGGGCCGTTGCCGCAGTCGTCGTGGAGCTGGAAGTGGAAGACCACGTCGGCGCCCGAGTGGTAGGCGAAGGCGGCTGACTGAATGATGTAGGCGGCCTGCTCCTGGCGGGTGGCGCGGTAGGGGCTGGCCGGGTCGTTCTCGGGGCCGGGGTAGTCGTCCCACACCGGCACGCCCGATTCGGTTACCCAGATGGGCTTTGTGAGGCCGTGGGCGGAGAGCAGCGCGCGGGCGCGCGATGTGTGGTCGAGCGAGTCGGCGCTGCGACTGTAGAAGTGTATCGCGACGGCATCGAAGTAGTGGTTCCGCGCCGCTCGCTCGCCCTGGTTAGGGTCGGCGGACATTACCTGAAGCAGCTCGGGGAACCAGCCCGGGTTGAAGTAGGTGGCCAAGCCGCCGATCATCACGGTGCAGTTGGGGTCGGCCTGCTTGGCGGCCAGGTAGCCGACCTTGAGCAGGCGGTAGTACTGGTCCACCGAACCGCTCCAGAAGAAGCTCCAGTCCGGTTCGTTCCAGATCTCCCAGTGAGAGACGCCCTGCCCGGCCGACCAGCCCCGGGCCCGGGCGAGAGCACCCCCGGGCTTGTAGCGACTCACCGTCTCGTAGACGTAGCGGGCCCAAGGGTTATCCGCGTTGATGGTCTTGCTCGGGCCGGGCGTGTCGCTGCCGTCGCTGAAGACGGGCCGGTCCAGGTGAGCGGGGGCGCTATTGGCGCTGTGAGCGGTCATCTCCGGGAAGGCGCGGGTGCGGCCGGAGGGCCAGAGCACGACCTGCTCGTCCTGGGCCGCCAGCCCCTGGGTGGAGGCAGCGGTGGCGTAGACCGGCGACGTGCCCAGGAGGATCGCGAGCGTCTGCAGTCCCTTGCTCACATCGTCGGCGACGGCCCGGTCCTGGGCAGAGAAGCTGTACTGGCCGGGCGAGGTCTCGATGTTCTGCCAGTAGAAGGGGAAGCGGTTCCAGGCCGCCCCGCTGGCGACAGCGCGATCGAGACGCTCCGTCCCGGCGTGATCCTCAGCGGAGGTGACGAAGCAGAGCCCCAGGGCCGGATTGGGCGCCATGGCCTGGGCCTCAGTCTCGGCCGCGGCTAGGTCCTGGGCGGCGAGGTGCTCGGCCGCCTGGGAGAGGACCGCGCCGAAGGCGGCCAAAGCGAGCAGGGTAAGGACGAGTCTAGTGATCGGTGATCGCATGCGTCGTATGCCTCGCCGGTGGTCGGTACTGCGGGCGGTTGGCCGACTGGTCGTCATCATAGGCCCCTGAAGACCACGTGGTACGAGTAATGAAATAGAGTATTCCCATGGTTACTGCAAGTCTCGTCGTCAAGGTCCACCGTGAGTTGGTGAGCGGTGTCGCTGGCGCCGTTCATCACCGTGACAGTGTAGGTTCCCTTGTACATGGCGAACTCCACCCGACCCGGCCCGAACTCGGGCTTGTTGCCGGTGGTGACGACCGTCTCTCCGCCGGCCCAGGTGACCTTGAGGTTGACGCCGGCCAGGCCGCGGCCTTCGGCGTCAGTGACGTCGATGAAGAGGTGGTGGTTCTGGTTGTTCTCGGCGCAGGATAGGCGCCGGGTCCAGGCCAGGACGTACTGGGGCGGGTCGGCGCCACGCTCGCTCCAGTTGATCTCCAGCCACTGGTGCCCGTTGCTGCAGTCGTCGGACGTCGGTAGAGCCACAGCGCGCGAGAGCATCTGGCCGCTGTCATCGGCCAGGGCAGCGAACCAGGTACCGGCTCGGGGACCGGTGCCGAGCACGAAGTCCCAGCGTCCGTCGGCATCGGTAGGGTTGCTCAGGCCGCCGTCCCACCCGTCCGCCCAGACGCGCACGCGCATCCCGGGAAGGGGAGCGCCGGAGGGCCCGGTCACTCGACCCTTGATGCCGGTGGTACCGCAGTTGGCGGTGCCCACTATGGGCGAGCCGAGTATGAAGCTGTCGGCCTCGGCGCGGCGCACGCGCGTGGGCGTGACCTGCGGGGTGGGGCTGGCGTCCGGGCGTGGCGTCGACGTGGGAGCGGGAGTGGGGCTGGGCCCTGGCGGCGAGATGATAAGCGGCAGGAAGGCCACCGGCTCGGTGGGGGCGATCTGGTCGGGGAGGCCTATGGTGCCCATGAGGCCGGTAGCCTCCATGGTCATGAGCCGCTGCACCACCAGGGGACCGTCGCTGGCAAGGGCGAAGCCGGAGGAGAAGCCGGTGTCCCGGTTCTGGGCCAGGCTGTTGACGTTAACGACCTTGAGTTCACCGGGCAGGAGTGCCCAGGAGAGCGCACCGGTCACGGGCGCAGCGGGGAGGAGGGAAGCGCTGACTACGGCACCGGTGGTTCCGGGGTTGAAGATGGCGAGGTAGGTGGTGTAGGGCCTGCCGGTGCTACCTTCGGCAAAGTACCAGCGCTGGGCAGCACCGGGAGCCCCGATGCTGGCGGTGCCGGTGTAGTAGGCGGAATCGTAGACGACCACCTCGGCAGCGATCGGAGCATCGCCTTTCAGCACCAGGCTTAGGTTGCCGGACGGAATGCGGTTGTTCTCTGCCTCTTTGTCGAGCCACACCGTCTGCCGGCTGTGGGCGGGAACGCTGTAGGTGACGGTCTGCTTCTGCGCACCCTGCCAGTAGGTAGCCTCGACGTTGGCGAGGGCGTCGCCCGGGTTCAGCAGCAGGAGCCAGGAGTCGTAGTTGCCGTCGGCCATCAGCAGCGGGAAGTAGAGGGAGCGGTTGAGCATGGAAGCCCCGGTGCTGGCGTGGGCTCCCTTGCCGCCGTCGGCGCCGGGGAAGCGAGACACCCGCTGTACGACCACCGGGGCGTCGGCGCTGATGCGCACGCCCACGCTGCCGGAGAGCGAGCTGATATCCGAAAGCGGTAGACGCAGCGTCGCCTGGGGGCCGACGGTGCGGGCCGCCACCTCGGTCTGCCCGGTCTCGCTGTAGAGGGTAAACGCCAGGCTGACGGAAGTGAGGCCAGGGTTGTGGATGTGCAGCCGGGTCTCGTAGGTCCCGGTGGGCCCCTCCGGCAGGTACCACACCGTGCTCGGAGTGGCGACGCCCGCGACAGTGTAGCCGTCGTTGGCGAAGAAGACACTCTGCTCCGCCACCAAGGGGATGTCAGAGGTCACCTTGGTGCTGAACTCGCCGGTGACGCGCTGATTGGCGTAGAGGTCTAGCCGACCCTGCGCCGGGACCTCGACGGCGAATGCCTGAGTGGAGCCGGAGTCCAGCAGGTAGTGCACGGTGGCGCGGGCGATGGTGGTCCCGGGGTTGGCGAGCAGGAGCCAGGTATGGTGGGTATCGCCGGAAGGGACGGCGATGCCATGGGCGAAGTACCAGGTGGTGGCGCCGTAGGCATCACCGGTAGCGGTGAGAGCGCCCAGCCCCACTGGCAACGGGGCCGGAGCTTCGTCCTCACCGGACGAGGGAGCCACGGTGCGCTGTAGCCACTGGGCCACGTCCAGCGGTTGCACCGGACCCGCTATCAGCGACACGGCCGCAGCGGCGGCGAGGAGAAGCAGCAGGCCCACGGCCAGTCCGCGCAGCCAACGACCAGATTCCTTCTTCACGTTATCACTCCCCTGCAATCACATCCCAACCCAGCACGAGGGTCATGTTTGTCTCAGGCGGCGCGCCATCCGCGCGCACTACTCGGTCGCCGTCGAGGTGGAACCGATCCATCAGGTAGGCTTCTGCTGCCGGTGACGGCGAGTACACGATGAGCATGGTGCGGTCGAGCGGCCCGCTATCCCGGTCGGCCACCGCGTTTACCGCTGCTCCCACGGCCGTGAGGCGCTCGGCGGTCAGCGACGCGAGGCCGGGTAGGTTGGTGGCGTTTTCGACCCGCAGGCTCACGCCTGCCAGCGGCTGGCCCTGGGGCAGCCGGGCGGCGAACATCTCGGAGACTAGGGCGTGAATGCCATCCCAGTTGGGCAGCAGCACCTGGGCGCCGCTGCCGGTGATGTAGTCGCTCGCAAGGGTGCGATCGAGTACGCGGGCATCGAGGGCCAGGATCTTGGCCTTTGTGGCCCACCCGGCCAGCGATACCAGTGCCCCGGCTCCAGCGTTCGTCTCCACAGTGTCCTCGAGCGCTCGCGCTAGGGCGGGCAGACGGGGCAGGACGCCCGGCGTCAGGACACGGTCCCGGGCGGCGTACACGATCTGCTGCTGTCGGCGGGCCCGATCGAAATCGGAGTCGCCGTGGCGGGTGCGGGCATACTTGAGCGCCAGGTCGCCGTTGAGGTTCTGGGTCCCGGCGGGAATGAACAGCTCTATGGTGCCGTTGGCGTCGTCGGGATAGGTGGGATCGTAGATGTCGTAGGGGACCTCCACTGTCACGCCGCCGAGGGCATCGATGATGCGGGCGAAGCCGGCAAAGTCGAGAGTGGCCCAGTAGTCGACGGGTACCCCGAAGTTCTGCTCGACGGTGAGGGCGGCGAGGCCCGGCCCACCGTGGGCGACGTCGTAGGCCTGCCCGAGGAAGAAGGCGGTGTTGATGCGGCCCTCGCCATGACCGGGTATGGTGACCCAGAGATCGCGTGGGATCGAAAGCAGCGTCGCTGCCTTGGCCTGGGGATCGAACAGCGCCAGCATTATGGTGTCGCTGCGCGAGGGGCCGGACTCGTCCTGCCGCTGGTCGGTTCCGAGGAGCAGGAAGGTGACTGGCTCCGTACCCGACCAGACGGGTGCGGCGGGCGAGAGGATGCTGCTGAGCGACGAAGCCCAGGCAGAGTGGCGAAAGTTAGCCAGCCCTGCTCCCAGAAGGAGGGCGCAGAGCACTGCCGCCACCAGGCAGCCGCAGGGCAACACTGAACCGCGTGAGCGAACGGTCATATGGGCGAGGACGTCTCCCGGGTCGTGATCAGTTCCCACCGTCCGGCGATTCTCGAGGTCGACGAAAGACGCCGAGACCGGCGGCTCGGTGGAGCGTTACAGAGCCTAGACGGGGATTCTGCAATTTGTGTGCCCAGCCCGGCCGGGCGCGAGTCATGGTACGCTCTGCAGGGGTTGGCTATAATCGGCCCACGGCGAGGGGGATGGCCTTGAGCGGAGGCAAGCACAGAGAAAGAGCGGGGGGTGGAGCCGGGGAATGGCTCCTCTTCGTGCTGCTGGTCGGCCTGGCGTTCCTGCTCGTTTTCGCCCTCGCCGAGCGCGCCGGCCAGCGCGAGCGGCTTCTGGAGGTCCCTACGGCTGCGCCCGTGGTTCCGGCAATGGCTCTGTCGGACCGGCAGGACTGGCTGGAGAACGGCGCTCTGCGTTTCACTGCCGGCGGTCAGCCGGCACCAACGGGGTGGCAAGCCTTCGCGGTGACGGAGGGCGGAGCACATATCTATCGCGCGACGGGGGAGTCGTTCCTGCGCCTGGAGTGCGTCGAGGAGACCTGCATCGCCGGCTTGTGGCAGAGGCTGCCGGACCTGGAGGCGGGAGACTACCTCTTCGAAGCGGACGTCTATCTGGAGCCGGGAATGGTTGGGGTGGTATCGGCGCGGTTGGGGTATGACGGGGCCGGCGGCGTCGACCCGCTCGACCCGGAGGTGCAGTGGTCGGAGCGCGCCCGGGCCCAGGGCTGGCAGCGTCTGCACCTTGACGTGCAGGAAGACGGGGGGGCGGGGACGGCGTTCCTGGTCCTCGATGTGCTCTCTCCGGCGGCGGATTGCCGCGTCGCGGGGGTGCGGCTGTTGGGGCCGCCGGGCGTCGGGCGCGTTGAGATCACCGCCACGCCGTCGCCTCGACCTGCGGCGGCGGGCACGGATGTGGAGTTCCGCGCTGCCTACCTGTCCCTGGCGGGACTCGATCTGGCGGACGAGACCGAGCTGGTTTCGCTGCTGGACGGCCTGGCGGCGGCGCACCTGAACGTCGTATTCGTGCAGGCTCGGTCCGACGGCCTGGCCTACTACGACTCGCCGCTGGAACCGGCGGCGCCGGCGATCGCCGCCGAAGGGGGCGGGGTGCGCTGGGATCCGCTAGCGCGGGCGGTGGCGCTGGGCCACGAGCGTGGCCTGCAGGTGTACGCCTGGCTGGAGGCGCTGCCGGTGTGGCCCGACGGGCCGGATGCACCCGAGCCCCCGCCGGGTCATCTACTGCGCGGCGGCACGCAGCGGCTGGGCGAGGGCTGGCAACAGGCTGAGCCCTACCTGGGCCGCATCCTGGCTTCCCCAGCGGCTGCCCCCGTGCGCGCCTATCTGGCCTCCACTTGCGCCGACGTCGCCAAGCGCTATGGGGTGGACGGGCTGCACCTGAGCGGCCTGCTGGTGACCGGGATGGATGGTGAGGCGGCGGACTCGGCGCTGACGGCCCTTCTCCTAGAGGCGGTGACCCAGGCGCGAGCAGAGCGGCCCAATCTGCTGGTGTCGGTGGCCGCCGAGTCCGGCCCGGTGCCCGACGAGGGCGAAGCGCCAGTCGTGCAGGGCTTGAGCCCTACGGGCGCCTGGTGGTCGGCCCGACTGGTCGATGTGGTGACGGTGGAGTTCGGAGCCGGCGCTCCCGCTAGCGAGGCGTGGCAGGGACTCGGCGGGCCGGTGCTGTCGGTGCTGGACGTCCGAGCGAGCTTCACCGCACTCGCCGATGACATCCACGCGGCCCGGAAGTCGGGAGCGGTGGGGATAGTGCTGGACGATGCGGCCGCCCTACGGGCGGCGGGTCACTCGGAGCGCCTGGCGGCAGGGCCGTTCACCCGCCGCGCGCTGGTCCCTCCGGCGCTCGCCGGCTAGTGGCCTGCCGGCGCCAAGAGGCCTTGCCAGGGCCGCGGGGCCGGTCTAGACTGAGCTGCGATAGGGAGTCTCCACGCAATGAGTAAGGAAGCGCTCTACCTCCGCTGGCGGTCCAAGTCTTTCGACGACGTGGTGGGCCAGGGACACGTCACCCGCACCCTGCAGAACGCTTGCCGGGCCAATCGTGTCGCCCACGCATACCTCTTCTCCGGTCCGCGCGGCACGGGCAAGACGTCGGTAGCGCGGATTCTCGCCAAGGCTCTCAACTGTCTCGCCGAGCCGGAGGAGCGCCCCTGCAACCGCTGCGACTCCTGCGTGGCGATCAACGAGGGGCGCTATCTCGACCTGATTGAGATAGACGGCGCCTCCAACCGGGGCATCGACGAGATCCGCGATCTGCGTGAGAGGGTCAACTTCCGGCCCAACCAGCCCGGCGGTCGCAAGGTCTACATAATTGACGAAGTGCACATGCTCACGCGAGAGGCCTTCAACGCCCTGTTGAAGACCCTCGAGGAGCCGCCCGAGTACGTGGTGTTCGTGTTTGCTACTACCGAAGTGTGGCGGGTACCGGCCACCATCCGCTCCCGTTGCCAGCGCTTCGACTTCCGCCCCATTCGCGCCGACCTCATTGAGGGCCGGCTGCGGCAGATCTGCGAGGCGGAGAGCTTTGGGCACGATGATGCGGCTCTCGGCCTGATCGCCCGGCAGGCCACCGGTAGCATGCGCGACGCCATCAGCGTGCTGGACCAGATGGTGTCCATCGGCGAAGGGATGGTGACGGTAGAACTGCTGCGCGACGTTCTGGGCGCGGCCCCGGACGATGCCGCCGAGGATCTGCTCGACCTGACCTTGGCGGGTAACCTGGGGGAGGCGCTGGAGTTGCTCGGCCGGCTGACCGTCCAGGGCCTGGACATGCAGCAGTTCTCCCGCGATGTGCTCGAGCTCACCCGGGCGCTGATGCTGGTTCGGCTAGGCGTGCGTCCGGAGGGAGTGCTCTCGCCGGACATGCTGACGCGCCTGACGGAGCGGGCCCGCGACCTTGACCTGGCAACGCTGCGTCATATGGCGGGGGCCATTTCGCAGGCGGCGAACCAGGCCCGGTTCGGCCATCTGCCGCAGTTGCCTCTGGAGCTGGCGCTGGTGGATATCCATCAGCAGCTGACGCGGGCGCCGGAGTCGCCGGCAGCTACGGCAGAGGCGGCGGTCAGCAGACCGGCGCCGGCCGGTGCCGGCCGGGATGCACGTGGGGCGCGACCTGTCGCCCCGGCAGCGGAGCCGGAACCGGCGCCGGTCGTGGTCGCCAAGCCACCGCGCATGGGCAAGCCGGTCCCGGAGGTGACGCTGGAGCGAGCGCGCCGGCTCTGGCCCAAGGTGATGGCCAAAGTACAGCGCCGGGACCGTACGCTGGAGCCCTTGCTCCGGTCGATGGAGCCGCGGTCGCTGGACGAGGAAACTATCACCGTTGGCTGCCTCTACCCCTTCCACCAGGCGGCGTTAAGCCAGACGGAGGACGTCGGCGTGGTGGCGCAGGCGGTGGAAGAGGTGCTGGGCAGCGCCTTCCGCATCGCGCCGGTGCTGGTGGCGCCCGGCTCGACGGAGCCAGCTGAGTCGGACGAGACTGGATCGAAGGGGCCGACAACGGGCGGGGCGCTCGGTGACGACCCCCTGTGCAAGATTGCTACCGAGATGGGCGGCGTAGTCAGCGTGTTGGATGAGGGAGGCGCCAAGGATGAGTAAGCGGAGCGGTAAGCGGGCTATGCCCATGCGCAGCAAGTTGGGTGGTGGCGGCAAGAACCAACTGCAGAAGCTGCAGGAGGACTTCGCCCGCATGCAGGAAGAGATGAAGGAGAAGACCACCAGCGTCAGCGCGGGCGGAGGGGTGGTCACCGTCGTGGTGACGGGCGAGCAGAAGCTGAAGGAACTGCACATCGCGCCCGAGGTGGTTGATCCCGAAGATGTGGAGATGCTCCAGGACCTGATCCTGGCGGCGGTGAACGAGGCGCTGGACAAGTCCCAGAGCGCCGTGGCGGAGCAGCTGAGTGGCCTGACGGGGCCCGTCGGGCTGGACGGCCTCCTCTAGATGGCCCTCCTCAGCGAGCCCATCGCCAGACTGGTGGAGGAGCTCAGCCGGCTGCCCGGCATCGGGCCGAAGACGGCCTCCCGCCTCACCTACTACCTGCTGCGCGCCCCCCGCGATCAGGCACGGGACCTGGCGGAGGCGCTGCTGGACATGAAGGAGCGCACCATTCTCTGCGCTCAGTGCTTCAACGTGGACACGCAGAGCCCCTGCGCCACCTGCAGCGACCCGGCTCGTGACCGCAGCATCATTTGTGTGGTGGAGGAGCCGCTGGACCTGGTGGCCATCGAGCGCAGCGGGCGCTACAAGGGCTTGTACCATGTCCTGCACGGGGCCATTTCACCGGTAGAAGGGGTGGGGCCGGAGGACATCCGTGCCAAGGAGCTGCTGGAGCGCCTCAAAGACGGCACCGTCAAGGAGGTGCTGCTAGCCACCAACCCCAACATGGAGGGTGAGGCGACGGCCATGTACCTGGCGCGGCTGATCCGACCGCTGGGCATCCGGGTGACGCGGCTGGCCCGCGGCCTGCCGGTGGGGGGCGATCTGGAGTACGCGGACGAGATAACGCTAGCCCGGGCCTTGGACGGTCGGGGGGACTTCGAGTAGGCGGGCCGGACGGCTCGGGTGGGATGGTGATGGCGGTGCTGGAAGCGGTTCTCTTCGACCTCGACGATACTCTGTTGCAGACGGATACGGAAGCCTTTGTTCGGCGCTACTTCGGCGCCCTGGAGGCCTACTTCTCCGACGGCAGCGCGGCGGCGCCCGGCCAGTTGACCGGCTGGATCATGCAGGCGACGGCAGCGGTGGTGGACGAGCCGCACCCCGATAGGACCAATCAGGAGGCGTTCACCGATGCCTTCTCCCGGCTCAGTGGCATGGAGACGGCGGTGGTCTGGCCTCGATTCAGCCGCTTCTACCGCGAGATATACCCCACGCTGGGTGAAGGCCTGGCGCCGATGCCCGGCGGGGTCCAGGCGGTGGCGGCCGCCCTCAACCAGGGCCTGAAGGTAGCGGTGGCGACTAACCCGCTGTTCCCGCTGGAGGCGGTGCGACATCGTCTGCGATGGGCAGCGTTGTCCGAGGATCAGTTCGATCTGGTCACCACGCTGGAGAACATGCACTGGACGAAGCCCAATCCGGAGTACTACCGTGAGGTTGCCGCCTGTCTGGGGGTGGAGTCGTCGCGTTGCCTGATGGTGGGCGACAGCCGGGAGAATGACATCGACCCAGCCCGGCAGGCGCAGATGCTGACCTACCAGGTGGGCGACGGCGACGGAGCACACGCCGGCGGAGACATGCACCGCTTGGCCCGCGCCATCGAGGAAGGTGGCATCTAGCGTCGCCGGTAGGGCCCGTCGCTTCCGGCGGGTAGCCAGTGAACTCGACCTCGGCAGCAGACACGGGAGGCCTTTGTGGCGAGCAAGCAACCTCTGACGATTCAGGGCGTCATTCCGGCGATGGTCACGCCCCTCAAGGACGACCGCATCAATGAGCCCGCCCTTCGGCGCCTGGTGGACCACCTGGTCGACGGCGGGGTGCACGGCCTCTTTGCCACCGGCAGCCAGGGTGAGTTCTACGCCCTTACCGCCGAGGAGCGCCGGCTGGTGTGGGAGGTCACGGTGGACCAGGCGGCCGGCCGGGTGCCCGTGTACGCGGGCACGGGGGCCGTGACGACCCGCGACGCGGCGGCACTGGCCCGTCTGGCCGAGGACTGCGGCGTGGACGCCATCTCGGCGCTCACACCTTACTTCGTCACTATTAGCCCGCGCGAGATGGAGGCCCACTACCGCACCATCGCGGACGCTACCAGTCTACCGGTGCTGCTGTACGGCAACCCGGACCGCACCGGTAACCGTCTGAGCGTGGCCACGGTGCTGCGGCTGGCCGAGGTCAGCAACATCCGGGGGATCAAGGACTCCAGCGGCGACATGACGCTGCTCGCCGAGTACGTGCGCTGCGCCCCGGAGGGCTTCTCGGTGCTGGCAGGGCGCGACACCCTCATCTACGGGGCGCTGGCCTATGGCGCCGCCGGCTCCATCGCCGCCACGGCAAACGTCGCTCCGGCGCTGGTGGCTTCCATCTACGATCGGTTCCGCTCCGGTGACTTGGCCGGATCCCGCCAGGCACAGCGTGACCTGGCCCCTCTGCGGCTGGCCTTCTCGTTGGGCTCCTTCCCGGTGGTGATCAAGGAAGCGCTAGACATGCTCGGCCTGGATGCCGGCCCGGCGCGCGCTCCCGTCGGGCCGCTGGCCGAGGCGGAGCGGGCCCAGTTGCGGGCCGTGCTCCAGGGCATGGAGCTGCTGCCCGGCGCCCAAGCGGCGGTCCGGGAGGGGTGAGTGCGGCGATGGAGGCGGCTACCGGCGGTCCTTGTCGGCTGCCTGGCACTGGTCGCCCTGGCCGCCGGGACGTGGCTGTTGTGGGATTTGCCCGACCCGGCCGGCATCATGGCGGCGGCGCCCGCGCCCAGCACCCTGCTCTACGACCGCCGGGGTGAGCTGCTCTACGAGGCCTTGCCGGTAGGCAGCGGCCGGAGCCGGCCTCTCCCCCTGGCGGAGTTTCCGCCCTATCTGATCAAGGCCACCATAGCGACCGAGGATGCTGCCTTCTACCAGCACCCGGGGATAGACCTCGTCGGGATCGTGCGGGCGGCCTATTACAGCCTGCGCAGCGGTCGCGTGGTTGCCGGGGGCAGCACCATCACCCAGCAAGTAGCCCGCAACTTGCTGCTCCCCGAGGTCCGCTTTGAGCGCACGCTGCACCGGAAGCTGCGAGAGGCCGTCCTCTCCCTGCTGATTGAGGCCCGCTACGACAAGGACGAGATCCTCGAGCTCTACCTCAACAGCACCTTCTACGGTCGCCAGTCGTATGGCGCCGAGGCGGCAGCCCGCTCCTTCTTCGGGAAGCCGCTGCGAGCACTGGATCTGTCCGAGTGCGCCTTCTTGGCCGGCCTTCCCCAGTCGCCCTACACCTATGCGCCGGAACTGGGCGATGCCTGGGTCCCCCGCCGGCAGGTAGTACTCGGGCTCATGGGGCGCCAAGGGTTCATCTCTGCCGACGAGGCCGAGGTAGCGGCGCGCGAGACGCTCACTTTCGTGACCCCTCAGCACGGTATCCGCGCGCCACATTTCGTCGCCTACGTCCTAGAGGCGGCCGAGAGGGCGCTGGGCACCGAGCGCGTGGCGGCAGGGGGGCTCCGCATCTACACCACGCTCGACCTGGCCGCCCAGCAGACGGCGATGCGCGTGGTTACGGCCACCCTGGAGACGCTAAATCGCGATCCGTTGCTGCGGGTAGACAACGCCGCCGTCCTCGCGTGCGACTTGGCCGACGGCGCCATTCGCGTCATGATCGGCAGCCCGGACTACTTCGACGACCGGATCAGCGGCGCGGTGAACTCGGTACTGGCGCGGCGCCAGCCGGGATCGGCAGTCAAGCCCATCACCTACGCCGCTGCCTTCGAGGCGGGCTACACCCCGGCGACCATGATGCTCGACGTCCCGACGTCCTTCACCACGGCGGAGGGCGAGGCCTATCAGCCCATCAACTACGACTACTCCTACCGCGGGCCGGTGCTGCTGCGTGAGGCGCTGGGATCGTCCTACAATGTGGTGGCGGTGCGGCTGCTGGATGCCATCGGTGTGCCGGCCTTCCGGGACATGGCTGGGCACCTGGGGGTGGAGGGTATTGCCCGGGCGGAGCGCCTCGGGCTCGCCGCGACTCTGGGCGGAACTGAGGTCACCCTGCTGGAGCTAACGCGCGCCTACTCGGTCTTCGGGCGCGAGGGACTCTACCTCGACGTGAGGGCGATGGAGCGGGTCACGGATGAGGACGGCGGCGTGCTGTGGGAGGGCCGAACACCGGAGACGCGCCGGGCAATCAGCGCCACGGTGGCTTACTTGCTCACGGACGTACTGAGCGACGACCGGGCGCGGGTCCCCACCTTCGGAGAGGGGAGCGTGCTGAATCTGTCTCGGCCGGCAGCGGTGAAGACCGGCACCACCACCGACTGCCGCGACAACTGGACCATAGGCTACACGCCGCAGATGGTGGTGGGCGTGTGGACCGGCAACGCCGACGGGGGGAGCATGGGCCCGGTGTCGGGGGTGGAGGGAGCGGCGCCCATATGGAATGGCGTGATGGAGGCACTGCACCGAGGCCTGCCGCGGGAGGAGTTCGCCGAGCCGGAGGGTTTGGTGCGGGCCGAGGTATGCGCCCTTAGCGGACTGGCGCCGCAGCCCTTCTGCCCGCACCGGCTCCAGGAGGCGTTCATCGCCGGCACGGAACCGAGTCGGTCGTGCGATCTGCACCGGCAGGTGCCGGTCGAGGCGGGCATCGTGGGGGCGGGGTCCTCTCGGGTGGTGACCGTCCTTCCCGCCGAGGCCCAGGCGTGGTCGGACGAACGCGGGGTGGCGCGCACTCCCCGGACGAGCGCCACATCCGAGCCGGAGCCCCTTCGTCTGACGCGTCCGGCGGCCGGGCAGGCCTTTCGGTTGGCACCCGACCTGCCGCGCGACAGCCAGGCCACGACCGTGGCCGCCGGCGTGTCGGCCGACCTCGAGGTCGAGGTTGTGCGGCTCTTGGTCGACGGTGAGTTGCTGGCCGAACTCGCGCGGCCGCCCTACCGCACGGTGTGGCGACTGGTGGAGGGCGAGCACCGCTTCCAGGCCGAGGCGGTGGCCGGCGGGCGCACCTACCGCTCCCAGGTGGTCACGGTTACGGTAAAGTGACCGGCTTATCGTTGACTTGAAGCCTCGGCGCCCTTAGGATTGGCTGCGGTGACTGGTACCCAGCCTGGCCGGTGTGGCCAAACGGAGGATAGTTGAGCGCAGAACCGGAGTCCCTCCTCGCCCTGGATATGGGTAGCGCCTACGCGAAGGCCACCCTGGTGGACCGGGTGGGTGACTCGCATCGCTTCGTCGCCCGCGGGTCTGCGCCGCAGGTGCAGGCGGTCGCGCCGGGCGGCGGATCCGACTCCCTGGCAGACTGCCTCAGCGACTTGGAGAACGTGACCGGGCGGCCGCTGGCGGACGGCGACGGACAGCCGATCGAGCCCGAGAGGTTCGGCGCCGGGGTGGACGCCGTAGCCGGTGTGACCAGCGTGCTCAAGCCGTTGCGGGTGGCCCTGTGCTCGGTGCACGACGACGCATCGCTGCACGCTGCCGAAGGCGCCCTGCGCGCTATCCCTTCCGAGATCACCGTTCGCCTCGGCGGCGCCCAGGTGGACGCCCGGCGGGAGGGCTTCGCCCGCTTCGCTCAGAGCGTGCGCGATGAGACACC
>JAAYAV010000169.1 GCA_012719195.1 Anaerolineae bacterium
AGTCTGGTCTCGTCACCGAAGGTAGAGGGGATTGCTCCAGGCCTTGCGCCCCTGGGAGTCAGTGACCTCAAGACGGACGTAGGTCGCTTCCTCGGGCACCGTGTACTCCCCTTCGGTGATGACAGCGCCACCCTCAGGGTAGAGGCAACTGCCCCGGTGAGCGTCGCAAAGGAAGGAGATGCGGGCGGCATCCGAGGTGTGGGCGTACGCTCTCCCGCCATCGACGGCGAAGTCGAAGATGTCGGGACCGGTGCTGGCATAGAACCGTCCGGCCAAGAGCGCCTCGCGCAGGGCCGGGATGCTAAGTTCATCCGCCTGGACCATCACCCAGCCGCCGCCGTAGTCGTGCCGGCCCCAGTGGGTGTCGTCGACCGCTAGACCCCAGAGACGCTTGCCCGCTGCCAGATTGTCGTCCCAGTGCACGCTCGACAGCCCTTTGGCGATATGGACCTCGCAGGTGCTGTTGAACACCTCGAGGGCGAACACCCCCTCCACTCGCCCCACGGCCCAGGAAGTCATCCCGCACCAGTAGGGATGACAGAGGACCGCCAACCCGCCCTGGTCGGCTATGTACGAGACTATCGTGTCCGGGCCCACCAAGGCGCCGCGCTCCGGGCTGGTGGTTATGTCAAGCCCGACGATGTGGTACGATCCCAGCTCTGGGTCCACGCCGTCGAACTCCACCCCGGGGACCACCAGAATCCCATCGTCGTGCACATTCGCCGCCGGCTTCCAGTGATCGGTGAGAGCCACGAAGTCGTAGCCCTGCTCTCGGTACCAGCGAACAGCCTCGTCCGGCGGCTTGCGCCCGTCGGAAACGGTGGTGTGAGTGTGAAGGTTACCTCGGTAGCACCTGCTACCCGGTCTCAGTGTTCGGATCACCATTGCCTCCCGGTTAAGGTACTGCTTCGGCCCGCCGGCCCTACTTCGCCTGCGCTGCCGCCGTTTCGTCGAACAGGCGCACCAGACGACGATGCTCCTCGGCGCCAAGCGCCGGCTTCTCGGTCTTGCGGAGCGCGTCCTTCAGGGCCTTGGCCCTCACCGTCAGTGCGTCCGGGTTGCGGGCCTCCAGGTCGACCTTCGGGCTGAGGAAGACGACCGCCCCTTCGACGCCGGTGGTGGCCTCCGGGGCCTTCTCCGCCAGCCACTTGGTCAGCGCCTCAGCCTCCCACTGTGCCTCCCGCAGCGGGTTCCCGAGCGACTCCGGGCTGAACAGCCGCAGCAGTCGTCCCAGGGAGAACTTCCTTTCCTGCTTACAGGTCTTGCCCTCGCACACCACCTTGCCGTCAACGCTCTTGAGCACGACGGTGTAGAGGCCGCGCGGTGTCAGCAGGACGTGGTCGGCCGGCATGACGAAGTTGTAGAGACGAAAGCGATCATCCAGTCCCTTGAGGGCGCTCGCCAGCTCTTCGTCCGGGCGGGGCTTACGAGCGTAGCGGAAGGCCTGCACGATGCCGTACTGAGAAGCAATGACGCCGATGACCAGCAGTCCTAGGGTGTAGATTGCCCACTCCGGCTTGGTCAGCGAGATCACCAGTCCGGCGCCCAGGACCAGAAGCCCGGCCAGGTTGGCGATCTGCGCCCGGCGTGAGCGGCGGCGGATCAACGGTTCGTTACTCAGTACCTTCAAAGACCCTCCTCCTCGGCGCTACCCAGCGCCCCCAGTCCATCCGCAATGGCGGCCACCACCCCTTGCTGCGAGGCCTCGGCGCCGGCCCGGATTAGGCTGACGATAGCATCCCGTTTCGATCGTCCATGACCGACGACGACAACGCCGTCGACCCCGAGCAGCAGCGCCCCGCCTACTTCGGTGTAGTCCAGCCGCTCGAGACCTCGCTTCAGACCCGGACGGAGCAGCGCCCCGCCGATCCTGCCGCGCAGGTCCGCTTTGGCCTGCTGTCGAATGATGCCCAGAAGAAGTGTCACCACCCCTTCCGCCGTCTTGATGAGAACGTTGCCGGTGAAGCCGTCGGCCACCACCACGTCGGCCAGGCCGTGGGGCAGATCCTTCCCCTCGATTCCGCCCACGAACCGCAAGGGTGCCTTCTTCAGCAGCGGGAAGGCCGCCTTCACCAGTTCGTTGCCCTTGATGTCTTCCTCACCGTTGGAGATGAGGCCCACCCGCGGCGAGCCGACTCCCAGCACGCGGCTGCTGTAGACGTGCCCCATGTAGCCAAACTGGAGCAGATCTCCGGGGCGGCACTCGGTGTTTGCGCCCACGTCTAGTACCAGGTACCGCCCTTCGAGGGAGGGCATGCTCACCGCCAGAGCGGGGCGCCGGATGCCTCGGATGCGTCCTAGCTCAAACAGCGAGGCTGCCAGAGCGGCACCGGTGTTTCCCGGCGTGACAAAGGACTGTGCCTCTCCTGCCTTCACCAGCCGAGCTGCTACGGACATGCTGTTGTCGGGACGGGCACGGACAGCAGCCGCCGGGGCTTCATCCATGGCCACCACTTGCGAGGCATGGTGGAGCGATAGCCGGTCCTGCGAACCCAGCCGTTCCAGGTGCGGCTCTAGCTGCGCCTGATCGCCGACCATGATGATGCTCAGGTTCGGTATGGCCTTCAGAGCCGCCACGGCGCCGGCCACGGTCTCCTCGGGGCCATAATCACCGCCCATGGCGTCCAATGCGACTACTACGCTTTCGGTCATGCTCCCCCAGTCGGGCCTGAGCCCGTGCTGCTTCTGCTAAGCTCGCCGATGAGTCGGTCGCGCCCCGCCCGGCTCCCCTCGGTCACCTAACTACCGCGCTTGGGGTCCGGCGGTGCATCACCGACAGCAAGGCTATCGGATCAGCCGCAGGCGGTCAACGTTTGGCTAGTCACCCCGCCTCGAGGTACTGCAAGGCGCAGCCGGCCAACATGGCCGCGCCGGCGGGCAGGGTGGCCTCGTCGGGAGCGAAAGCCGGGCTATGACCGCGAGTAGGCTCCTCCCCGGGGGGCGTCGCCCCCAGACGGAAGAAGCAGCCTCGGCTCACGGTGGCGAGCAGAGAGAAGTCCTCCGCTCCCATGCTCGGCCGCACCGGTGTGACCGCATCCAGCCCCAGCATGGTACGCGCCAGTTCCTCGGCCAGTGACACCAGCCCGGCGTCGTTCATGGTCACCGGATAGCCCCGACGTATCTCCGCCTCGCACCCACCGCCAAGGCCCTCGGCGATGAACCGCGCGATTCGCACGATTTCGGCGTGCACGAGTTCGCGTACCGCCTCATCCAGGGTGCGCACGGTGCCGGTGATCTCCACCGACTCGGGGATGATGTTCCCCCGCGTGCCCCCGTTGATGGTGCCAAGCGTCACGACGACCGGCTCTATTGGATCTACCGCACGCGCAACGATACTCTGGAGGGCGGTCACGATCTGGGCGGCGATGTAGATGGAGTCACGACCCTTGTGCGGCTGGGCTGCATGCGCTCCGCGTCCTCGGACGGTCAGCCGGATCGAGTCGGCCGCCGCCTGGGTTGCTCCGGGCCTGATGCCGACGGTGCCCGAGGGCAGGTCGGTGAGCACATGCAGGCCGAACACCGCCTCCACTCCTTCCATGGCGCCGTCAGCGATCATGCGCGCTGCCCCGGAAAGCCCCTCCGCGTCGGAGGACTCCTCACTGGGCTGGAACAGCAGCCGTACCGTCCCCGCGAACGGAACCTCGGAGAGCAAGCGCGCCGCTCCCAATAGCATGGACACATGGGCATCGTGGCCGCAGGCGTGCATCAGTCCCGGTCGCTCGGAGGCGTAAGGCAGCCCAGTCTCCTCTTGGACCGGTAGGGCGTCCATATCGGCACGGAGGGCCACCAACGGCTTGCCGCTCCCCCGCTCGGCCACCACGCCCGTGATGCCAACTCCCTCGCGCACCGTCCAGCCCCAGCCGCGCAGGGTCTCAGCCACAAATGCCGCCGTGCGGACCTCTTCAAAGCCCAGTTCGGGCCACCGGTGGATCCGGCGCCGCCAGGCGATGAGATCCTCGGACAGCAGACGTGCCCGCGCCAGCAAGTCAGGCGGTGTCATGGCCTCCTCCTGTTGGTGGTCACGCCCCATTGGGGACGTCTAGGCAGGACTCGTCGTGCACCGCCCGGACGGCGGCAGCAATGTCCGCCTGGTCGAGCACGAAGGAGAGGTTGTTCTCCGACGAGCCCTGTGCGATGCAGATGACGTTGATGCCGCGATCACCGAGGGCGCTGAAGACGCGGGCGGCGATGCCGGGTGTTCCCTTCATCCCGGAGCCAACCACCGCGACGACTCCGACATCGGGCTGCGCCGATATCTCATCAATGTCCTGGCGCGCCCGCTCGAGCACGAACTCGGCCTCCAGAGCGGCAATGGCCCTTTCGGTGGCCGACCCCGGGATGACGAAGCAGATGTTCTGTTCGGAGGACGACTGGGTTATCACCAGCACGCTTATGCCTTCGCGCGCGACGGCAGTGAACACCTTCGCGGCGATGCCCGGCACCCCCAGCATGCCGCGTCCCTGTACCGTGACAACGCTCAGGCCCTTCATGGCGGTGATGCCGCGAACTCGGTGCGAAGAGGCGGGCGCGTCGGCGGTGATGAGCGTGCCCGGGTGGTCCGGGCTAAAGGTGTTCTTGATCCGGATGGGTATGCCGGCCGTCTGTGCCGGAAGCATCGTCTTGGGGTGAAGGACCTTGGCCCCAAAGTAGGCCAACTCGGCCGCCTCAGCGTAGGAGATCTCGGGGAGGCTGCGGGCCCCCGGGACCAGGCGCGGGTCGGCAGTCATGACGCCGTCCACGTCAGTCCAGATCCAGACCTCCTCCGAGTCGACTGCCGCACCGAGGAGGGCGGCTGAGTAGTCGCTGCCGCCGCGACCGAGGGTGGTCGTCACTCCGACAGCCGTAGCGCCAATGAAACCGGTGACGATGGGGGTTACCCCCTTCTCCAGCAGAGGCAGCAGCACGTCGCGAGTGGCCCGGCGCGTTTCGTCCAGCAGCGGTGTAGCCGAGCCGTAGCGGCTATCAGTGATTACCAAACGCGTGGCTTCCACCGCCTCGCTAGGCACTCCCAGACCGCGCAGGCAGCCGGAGACGATGCGGCTGGACATCCGCTCCCCCAAGGCCAGAATCGCGTCCAGGCCGCGGTCGGTGAGCTCACCCAGCACTGCCACGCTCTCGCAGATGCGCAGCAGTTGGTCCAGCAGGCCCGACACCTGCTCACCGATGGCGTCCCGCTCGTCGGCGGGCACGCATGTGGCGATCGCCTGCAGGTGCTTGGTAAGCAGCTGCATACGCGTAGAGCGGAACACGTCCGCCTGGCCGTGCTCCGCCGCCCGTGCCGCAGCACCGAGCGCATCGGTGACCCCTGACATCGCCGAGACCACCGCTGTCACCGCGTAGCCCTCGGCCGCGCTGGCCGCAATCAACTCGGCCGTGCGTCGGATGCTCGCCCCATCGCCTACCGAGGTGCCCCCAAACTTCATGGTGCGCGTGCGCATGTGACTCCTCGCGTTTCGCGTATTGTGTCTATCCGGGAGTCACCCTTGACGCCGGCGAATACTCCTCTTCGTAACGCCGCCTGAGAGCGGCCATTTCCGGGTCGTCGACGAAGTCGGCCCCCAGCGCGACGCTCTGAAACGTCACGCCGGTGGCGACCACCTCGGTGACACCGAGGTACTCCCCGAGGCCACCGGCCCTGACGACGGCCGTTCTGCCCTGCCAGGAGACCTCCCGCTGTGGTATGCCCGATCCGCCACCAACGATGAGGTCAATTCCGGCCACTTGCTGAGCCAACTCCGCCTCGGCCGTCGGTCCGAGGTTGCTCAGCACCACCACCAAGTCGGCGTCCGCGCCGATCTGGGAGAGGGCCCCCTTGATCGCCGCGACAGGGTCGCGCACCTCAACGCCGGCCACCGCGTCCCTAGGCGCGCCGGTGAGGCCGATGACGGCGATCCTGCGACCGGCTCGCTCCACAATCGCGTAGGGGGCGAGGAGAAGCTTGCCGTTCACAAACACGTTTGAGCTGATGACGGCGAACTCAGCCTCGGCCAGACGGTCGGCCAGCACGCCGGGGTCGAGGGCCAGATCGTACGCTCCCAAGGCCATCATGTCATAGCCCATCAGGTTCATGGCCGCAACGGTGATTCGGCCTTGGCTGAGCTGGTTCAGGTCCTCCCGCGCGCCGGAGTAGAAGGCATTGCCGGCATCCAGAAGCAGCAAGTCCCGGGCCTGCTCGCGCCGGAAACGAATCAAGCTGGCCCGCCGGGCCAGTCCCCCTTTGGGAGGCGCTCAACCACAGGGGTCGACATAGCCCATCACGTCGTTGGTGTGCAGGATTACCAGCGTGCCGGCACCGGCAGGGGCCGCTCTCATGGGCACATCGGTGGGGGTAGACTCGGGCTCCGCTGCATGGGGAACCGCGGTGCTGCCGGGGCCGGACGCGCCGGTGCAGCCCGCTAGTAGCACCGCGCACGCCGATACGGCTCCTGAGCGAAGCAGAGCACGACGCCTCAATATCACCGCGCACCTCCTGGCCGCTTGCGGGCCCGCAGAAGCCCGGCCGCGATTCCTGATGCCGCTACCGCGCCAAGGATGACCAGGACGGGTCCCTCAAGTCCGAACGAGGCCTGCTGCACTTCCGATTCCGGAGCGACGGCCGCGGGCGAAGGTAGCGTCGCCGGCGCGGTAGCCAGTACCCATACCTCGGGACTGCGGCGGGTCGCTGTTGCGGTGGGCGGCAGTGTTGTCGCCGTGGGGCTGGGCGACGCTGTTGCGGTTGGCACCTCGGTCTCAGTCGGCAGCGCCGTCGCCGTCGGTGCAGCGGTCTCGGTGGGGAGTGGCGTTGCCGTCGCTTCTGCGGCTGGTGCCGGCGGAGTGTCGGTTGCCACCGGCGCCGGGGTGGCAGTGGGCTCTGGTGCGGGCGCCGGGGCCGCTACCGGCACGGAGTCGTCTCGAACCAGGCTGACGGCATCGAGGAAGGCTTGATCGGCGCCCGACGACCGCGGATTGTTGGCACGCACGAAGACGGTGATTCTGTCCGCCTGGGCTACCGCCCGAACCCGCAACTCCGGATTGGACCGCTTCTTCTCCCACACCTCTGGACTCCAGACCACGGAGGCACCGTTCGGGTCAGTGCCGCCGGTGGGGTCGATGCCGATGGCGCGTCCCATCTCTGAGCCGGCCGACTGGAACACTGCCCAGCCGATGAACGCCTCATAGGTCGCACCGACCTCCATGCCTGCAACCTCCTGGTAGACGCCGGCGACGAAGCCCTCTCCGTCGCTCCAGACGCGCAGCGATGGCTGCTTCGGTGTGTCCGTTGCCGAGTCGAAGGCCGGATGGCCGGAGACGACAAAGGGCCACCAGCCGGTGGGCACCTCCCCGCCAGGGGCCGGAGAGAAGGTGTCAAACTGGCAGTTGAATGTCAGGTTGCGCGGATCCTCGCACGGGTCCTGCGCCGCCGCGGGCGTGGGCCAGGCAAGGACGCCGATGAGGGCGACCAGGGCTAGCAGAAGCACTCTAGAGCCGGAAGTTCCAGGCATCCGTACCATACCGTGTCGATCGAAGTTGGGCGGCGCGCGCCAGTTCCTTGGGCGTCGGTTCGCCCGGTACCCAGTCAACGGCCAGCAGTGCGCTGAGGCCTTGGGCGATGGCATTTGCCACCTCAGTGAAGCCGGGCTTTGTCCCTAGTGCTTGCTCCACCGTGGCGGCCCGCCGACGTAGCAGGGCCCGAGCCCGCTCGCGGTCGGATTCCGAGAGAGCTAGGTAACCCACCACCTCGGCCACATCGCCCGAAAGCGGAACCGAGCCGTGCTGGAGCACCCCGGCGCCATGTCGCCACTGCGCGCTGCCGACCAGCTTGCGACCGTTGGCGGTGAGCTCGTGGCGCGAGGGAGCATCGAAACAGGCCGCCGACCGCGGCCCGGCCGAGTCGCCCTCAGCCTCGTCAGTCAGGCAGACGCCCAGCCCCTCCAGCCCGTGGAGGAAGGCGCCGCTGATCCGCCGGTATGACTCCAGCACACCGCCGGCGAGCCGCCAGTCCTCGGCGGGGGCGGCGATGGAGTAGGTCACCTCATCGCGGTGCAGCACCGCCCTCCCTCCGCTCGGCCGTCGCACCAGGTGCCAGCCATGATCGCTGAGTGCCTGCCGGTCGAACGACGCGATCTTCTGGGAGTACCCGATGCTCAGGCAGGGAGGGTCCCAACGGTAGAAGCGCATGGTCGGTGGCGATTCGCCCGCTCCCACTGCCTCCAGAACGGCCTCGTCCAGGGCCATGTTGAAGGCGCCGTCGAAAGTCGCCTCCGGTAGAAGCCGCCAGGTAGCGCGCTCGTTCATGCTCTTGCCTGCTCCGATGAGGGCGCGATTCTAGTCTCCTCGAGAGCCAGTCTCGCCTCGGCCTCGGTCAGCGGCCGGGCGTAGTTGTACTGCGGCCCGCCTGGGCGCTCATTATAGAAGGGTCGGTTGCAGCCGGGGCATCCCGAGGTACGGAAGGCTTCGCCACCGGCCAACTTGGGCCAGGCCTCTGCCGGCAGATGGCGTAGGTCGCCGGTCGGGCCGAAGTCCATCGCCTCGATTCCCAGCAGCTCGCGGGTAATGAGATAGCTGGCCGCCTGCAGCCGTCGGTAGGCAGACAGGCTCGGGGCCGGCAGCCCACCCAGGCGAGTTCCCGCCACCGGACAGAAGGCGAACAAGCCCACCACCGCTCCTAGCTCGGCGTAGTTCTGCACCGCCCGCAGGAACTCCTGCTCGGTCTCACCCAGGCCAGCTATCAAGTGAACCGCCGCCCTGCCCGGGTGGTTCCGAGCGACATGCTTGATCAGAGCCTGATAGCGATCCCACCCGGGCCCCTTGACCCGGCGGAAGACCTCGGGCGTCGCGGCATCAACACCGAACCCGATGTGATCCACGCCGGCGCCGATGAGGGCGTCGGCGGCCGCCGAGTCCGGGGGCAGAGCGGAAGTGTCGAGCGGCAGCGTCACCCGGCCGCGGATGGCGGCCACCAGGCCGGTCAGCGCTTCCGTCGCCTCCGGCCCCACCGTTGACTGGATGCAGATGCGCTGGAACTCCGACTCGCGTCTCTCCAGGGCCGTGAGCAGGTCCTCCTTCGGGAAGCGCGGCCAGGTCACGCGGGACAGGAGAGTGTCGCCGGCGGAACTCGACCGTGCCTGCGCACAGAAGCCACAATCGCGAGAGCACCGCTCGCCCACCATCAGGTAGGCCGTCGTAGGCGCCACCGTCTGCGGAATCCGTGCTAGCCCGAGGACGGCCGCTGTCCCCGCGGATACATGGACGGTAGGGCTACAGGCGCCGGTAATGGATAGACTCCCCACAGGCAGCTTCGGTGGCCGCCTCCATCAGGCACTCGGCGAGCGTCGGGTGCTGGTGCATGGTATGCGAAACGTCCTGCACCGAGAGGCCCGCCTTCACGGCCAGAGCGCCCTCGGCAATAAGCTCACTGGCGTGCGCCCCCATCATGTGTACGCCCAGCACGCGCCCACTCTCCGAGTCGTAGACCAAGCGCACCATCCCCTCGTCCTCGCCCATCGTGAGGGCGCGACCGCTTGCGGATAGGGGGAAGCGAGCCACCGACACCTCATGGCCCGCGGCCTTCGCGTCCGCCTCGCTCATCCCTACCCCGGCGATCTCCGGATCGGTGAAGACGGCGTTGGGGACCGCCCCGTAGTCCATCTTCTCGTTGCCTCCCAAGGCGTTCTGGACCGCCAGCAGACCCTCATGGGAGGCCACGTGGGCCAGCATCCAGCCGCCGATGACGTCTCCGGCGGCGTACACGTGCGGCTGGCTGGTACGCAGGTAGGCGTCCACCTTGATGAAGCCCCGCGCATCGGTGTCGATGCCCACACCCTCCAAGCCCAATCCCGCGGTAACCGGCGACTGACCGGTGGCCATTAGTATCACATCGGCGTCGACGGAGGCCGGCTTGCCCTTGGCGGTGTAGTGCATCCGCAGCCCGCCGTCCACGGGCTCGATACGGTCGAACTCCACACCGACGCTAATAGCGATGCCGCGCCGGACGGCCAGCGCCCGGTAGCGACGCGCCAGCTGTGGGTCCACCGATTTGAGGAAAGTCTGGCGGCCGAGCACGGTTACCTTCGTGCCCAGGTTGTGGAAGATCGTGGCCATCTCCATGCCGACCACGCTGGCTCCCACCACCAGGAGCCGCTCGGGCTGTACCTGCTGCTCCAGCAACTCGCGGGAGGTGACTACCCCCGGCAAGTCGGCTCCAGGGAGGCGCAACCGAGCCGGCACCGATCCGGTGGCTAGCAGCGCATTGGTGAAGTCTACGGTGTGGATCTCGCCACTTTGTGAGACTACTTGGATCTGATTCGGGGTCAGGAACGAGGCATCGCCCGCCAGTAGGTCTACCTTCTGAGCCGCGAGCAGCGCATGTACAGACTCGACGATCCCGGAGACGATGGAGTCCTTCCGGGCGATGATGGCGGCAAAGTCCGCCCGGACCGTACCCTCGAGCACCAGCCCGAAGGCGTGGGCATCGCGCATCTTGCGCAGCAGCGTGGCGCTCTCGACCATGGCCTTAGTGGGGATGCAGCCCCGGTTCAGACAGGTTCCGCCCATCCGTTCCTTCTCTACTAGGGCCACGCGCGCTCCGAGCTGTCCGGCACGAATCGCGGCCACGTAGCCGGCCGGGCCTCCCCCAATCACAACCAGGTCGTACACCATTCCGCCCCCACTCAAGTGGTGGACGATTATACGCGCCGGGCCAAGGTGCGGGCAAGGCCCCGGAAACCCACCCGTGCTCGCGCCCACG
>JAAYAV010000170.1 GCA_012719195.1 Anaerolineae bacterium
CAGTACAAGGGCGAGGGCGCCAACGGCCGTATCGTCCACTTCCAGGCCGGGCCCGATTTCGATGCCGTGGTAGGCGATGCCTCCCACGCCTACGGCGACCGGCTGACTCGCTTCCGCCGCTACGTCGCCTACCTCAAGCCCGACGTCTTCCTGGTGCTGGACGACCTGGAGGCCCCTGACCCGGCCACCTTCGACTGGTTGGCGCATTCCTATGGGGAGATCACGATCGCCGGCCGCGACGTTCACATCCGCAAGCCGAAGGCCGGCCTGCTAATGCGCGCCCTGTGGCCGACGGACGCCTCCTGGCATCTCGAGCGCACCCCGCCAGACAGCAACGGCGAGCGCCTGTTCAAGCACCTGGCGCTGCGGCCCGCCGAGAAGGCGCGGTCAGTACCCTTCCTGGTGGCCCTATTCGTGTCGCCACTGGACGGCGCGGGTGTGCCGGTGGAGGTGGAGGAGAACGGCGAGCGGATGCTGGTCAGCGTGCAGCGAGGCGAGGAGACGGTGGCGCTGGAGTTCGATCTGGCGCAAAGGACTGTCGAGAGGTAGTAGCGGAATCGCCTCTCCTGGTTGACAGCACCGGCAACACCGGACAGCACCGTCGTGCCTACGGCAAGGCTCGCATTTGAGGGCTGCAGCCACTCTGCTTATACTGTAATGCAGAACACGCCCGAGGTGATGCAGGCATGGACTCCACAGCCGTCATGCGGGAACGGGGGGTGCTGACCCTCCCCAAGGACATCCGCGAGCGCAACGACTTCCGAAGCGGGACCCAGTTCCAGGTGATTGATCTGGGCCAGGGAACCATCGTACTCTCTCGCCAGACCAATGTCCTGGCCGAGCTGGCCGACGAGATAGAGCGAGCGCTGAGCGAGGCTGGGGTCAGCCTGGAGGACCTGCTTCAGGCCGCTACCGCTGAGAGGCATCGGCTCCATCGTGAGCGCGATGGAGAGTAGCGGCCCGCCGCTGCCAGAGGCGATGCCCGTCTTCGTAGACACCTGTGTCATCTTCGCCGCCATCTACGGCCGCGCTCAGGATCCGGAAGCGCACCGCCAGCCCGGTGCCAGCCTGACCCTGCTGGAGCTGGGAAGGGCCGGAGTCCTGCGGCTGCTTGTGAGCGATCTGGTTCTAGAGGAAGCCCGGGCCGTATTCATCCGAAAGCTGCCGGCAGCATTGCCGAACCTTGACGCTTTCCTCGCCCTGTCCGTCCAACGGGTCGAATCGCCTGGGCCGGCTTCCGTCATCGAGGCACGAGAAGCGGTAGGCGATCCGGCCGACGCGCCCGTACTCGCCGCGGCCGCGGAATGTGAGGCCCGATTCCTCGTAACGTTGAATCCTCGGCACTTCCCTACCGTCTATGGAGGCTTAGCCGTGGTCACCCCGGGCGAACTGGTCCGGCGCATTCGGCGGCACCTGACCGGGCTGGAGCCGGCCTGACGGCTGGTCCCGCCGTGCCACACAGCGGCCCCCTCCCCAAGGTTCGAGGAGGGGGCCGTTTTGCTCCTTAAGCGGCGACTGCGAGACGGGTTACGACCCGCCCATCGTCGCCTGCAGCGTATACGGCAGAGGCGAGCGGGCGTCGTCGCGGCTGTCCGACACCTCGATGTAGTACGTGCCCGAGACAGCGATCTCGGCCAGGCCGACGGTGTCGGCTCCGGCGCGAAGAGGCGCCTGCCAGTCCGTGATCGTGCGCTTCTCCGCGTTCCACACCCGGAACACCACCTCCAGGTTGGGCGGCACATTCGTGATGTCCACCTGCATCTGCCCCTGCATCGGCACAACGATGCTGTACCAGTCGTGGTCGCGCACAGGCAGGATGGCGCCGGTGACCAGCTGGCCCAGCTGGATGGGTTCGGTGCGGCCGAAGTCGTCGTTGGCCAGCAGAGCGTCCGCCGTCACGCTGATGCTCGTCTCCAGCAGGTACGGCTGGGTAGAGCGCTGGTCGTCACCGCTGTCCGCCACCTCTAGGCAGTAGGTCCCGGCGGCGGCGAAGTCCACGTAGGCCTCGTTGTCGGCCCCGGCGCGTAGGGGTGCGTACCAGTCGGTGACAGTGCGGCGATCGGCGTCCCAAACGCGGAACACCATGTCCAGCTCGGGAGCTACGTTGCTGATGAGGACGTGGAGCTCCGCGCGTCCCGGTATCTCCACCCGGTACCAGTCGTGGTCCCGCCGCGGCAAGATGGTCCCCTGCACCGGCTGCCCGATGGTGATCCGGTCGGCCCGGCCGAAGCTGTCATTGCCCTCGGCAGCGTCCACCACCGGGACGAGCTCGGTGGTCAGGGCGTAGGGCTGGGGCGACCGCTGGTCGTCGCCGTTGTCGGCCACCTCGAGGTAGTAGATGCCGGCGGCGGGGAAGTCGAAGTAGCCCTCGGTGGGCGCACCCGCGCGCAGGGGGGCGTACCAGTCGGAGATGGTGTCCCGCTCGGCGTTCCAGATGCGAAACACCAGATCGAGATCCGCGGAGACCTCGTCGAGCATCACGTGCAGCTCGGAGCGCCCGGGGACCTCCAGGCGGTAGAAGTCGTGATCGCGCCGGGGCAGGATGTTGGCCCGTACGGTGGTTCCCAGAGCCAGCGGCGTGGCGGTGCCCACCGACGCGTTCGGCTCGCCGGTGTCGACCATAGGCGTGAAGACCGTAGTAATGAGATAGGCCTGCGAGGAGGCAGCGTCATCGGCCCCGTCGCGCACTTCGAGGACATAGCGACCGCCACTGGGCAGGTCCACGAAGCCCTCGGTGTCGCCGCCCAGAGCGAGGGGGCGCACCCAGTCGGAGATGGTGTCCAGGTTGGCGTTCCAGACGCGGTACACCAGGTCCAGCTCCGGTGCCACCTGGGTGATGGTCACCCGCAGCTCGCCGCCGGCGGGCACGGCCAGTCCGTACCAGTCCGAGTCGCGGGCCGGATCAATGGTGCCGGTGATGGTGCCGCTGGCGGTGACGGGATTGGCGGTGCCGAAGCTGTCGTTCTTCTCTACTTCGGCGGTCACCGTCTCCACTGGCTCAGTGGTGGCGGCAGGGGTCCCGGCAATAGCGCCGATGGTGCCCAGGATGGCGCCGGGGACGTCCTCGGCGCGCTCGGCCAGGGCGGTGGAGCCTCCCGATCCGGCCGCGAGCCGCTCGAAGGCGACACGCGTCGCCTCGTCGAAGCGGATGACGATGGAGTGGATGATCACCGGGTCGGCGCGCTTGGCCGCCCAGTCCACGTCATCGGTTGTCTTGCCGGCGTCCGGACCCTGGGGGATGGGGTCGTGCGGGGGCGCATCTCCCATGAGGATGATGTGCTTCTCCACTCCCGACCGCCAGCCACCCAGCGAGGTGCAGTCTATGGCCCGCAGCAAGGCTTCCAGCACCGCCTCCGGCCAGTCGCCGCCGCCGGTCACGGTGAGCGCCTCGATGTTGGCCACGATGTCGGCCTGATCGGAGCTGAACGGGTAGTCCTCGAACATCACCGCGTCTTCCCAGTCTCGGTAACCGAGTATGGCCACCCGGTGATCGGGGAAAGCTGCCGCCATGGTGTTGAGGATCTCGACGGCGGTTTCCTTCACGTTGGCGATGTCGTCGCTCATGCTCTCCGTCAGGTCGATGACGAAGATCAGGTCGAGAGCGCCGGCCGCCGCCGGTTCGGTCGGTGGAGCGCTCACGGCTACCACCTCGACGGCGTCTATGTCGGCCCCGTTGACGGTGGTGCCATCGCCGTCGTCCACGATGCGGACATACCGGGCGCTGGCGACGCCACCGCGAGACAGGTCGAAGCCGTCGCCCACGCCCCGGTCAACGCCGTAGGCGCTGCCGAGCGACACGAACCCCGAGTCAGGGGCATCGCTGACCAGCACCTCGTAGCCTTCATTGGCGAGGCTCTGGTCCGCGCCTCCACCGCGCTCGAAGACGACCAGATCGTTGCCCGGGCCATCGTAGACCTCTTGGCCCTCGCCGAGGTCGAGGGTGAGGGAGCCACCGGTGCCGATGCCGATGCCGGTGCCCGGAGTCCCCAGCCCGGCCGGGCCGTCGTGGTCGGGAGCACCAAGGGCGGCTTGCAGCAGGTCGGGCAGCCACTCTCGGCCGAAGCGGACGTCTTCGCTCACCACGGCATTGGCGTAGGCGGCAGTGACGACGAACTCCACCTCGTTGCTGGCCTGGTCGCCGACCGTAACCTGCACCGGTCCGCTGGCGGCGCCGGCGGGTACCTCGATGCGGATCTCGTTGGACTGGATGCCGAGGATGGTGGCCTCCACGCCGCCGATGGTCACGCGGTTGGTGTCCGGGTTGATGGGATCGAAGTTGGCGCCCAGGACGGACACCTGCATGTTGCGCAAGACCCCGGTCACGGCCAGCTCGGCGCTCGTGACCGCGCCTACCGTGGGCTTGACGCCGTCAATGCGCGGTGAGCCCGAGGGTGCTACGGCCGGAGGCGGCTCGACGGCGGTGGGCAGGCCGACCGGCTCCGGCTCCGTCGAGACGGGCGCCGGCGGGGCGGCTGCCCCGGGAGGAGCGGAGTTGGCGGGCGGCGCCTGATCGGCCGCCAGCGCCTCGCCCGGCGTGGCATAGCGCACCAAGAGCGGCACGCACTCGGACGGGTTGTCGGCGGGAGGCTCAGCGGCGTAGCGGAAGGTGAGATTGGCGGTGTTGATGACTGGGCTCTCCACCCCACCCACTACGGCCGTCACGCCCAGGACCACCACCCGCGGCGGGGCGCAGTCCACCGGGGTGATGGCGACCATGTTGATGAACGACTGGCCGGCAACACCCTGGCCGCCGCTGCCCCAGGGCCCGTCTCCGGCCGGGAGCTCGACGTCGGTCCAACCGGCGCCTCGCGACCAGCGGTATACCTTGACCTGCACCGGGGTGCCCACCGGTATGGCTGAGCCATCGGTGTAGGCAGCGGGCGGGAACACGCTCAGATAGGCGTACTGGGTTCCGCCGATGAACATCTGCACGGAGAGGGGACCGGTCCCAGGGGGAGAGGGAGCGAGGGCGCCCTGGGCCAGACCCAGGGAGGGAGTGAGAACGGCCACCAATGCTGCTGCCAGGAGGACGCGGACCCAACGGGACATCGGTCACCTCCTCGACCGCGAACGGTCGGCTGTTCAAGTACGGCGGCTCGATTCGTGACCGCAGTGATAGCACATGACCGCCCGGCTGTAAACCGGGCGGTGCGTTGTCTCTTCCTCAGGCTGGTGGGGCGCGGCTACTTCTGGTGGAGCGATACCCCTTCGGCGATGGGTCCCTGGTGGTTGTAGCCGAGGCCGAACTCCACCTCGGCTCCGACGTAGAGGTCCTCGTAAGCCACCCCGATCAGGCCGTTGCGGTGGAAGAACCAGTTGGTGCCGGAGAGCGACATGTCGCGTATGAAGCCGTAGCTGTCCTCATGGAGGCTCTGGACCTGGCCGATGCGCGTGCCGCGGCCCCCGAAGCCGCTGAGGAGCTCGGGCGTGATGTCGACTCCATCGTCCTCGTCGTCGTCGATGGGTTCGATGCCGGGGTCGAGGGCCACCTCGTTGGCCGCTCCCTCGTCGGTGGATGCCTCCTCTTCTACCGGTAGGGCGGCCAAGGCGGGGGCGGCGGCCGGCTCGCGGTAGTGGTCCACCTGGACTATGCGCCAGGCCTCGCGCGCGAGCGCCGCGGACGTTCGGCTGACGCGGTGGCGACCGAAACCATCCTCGAACTCGAAGTCCCACACGATGAGAACCGTGCGGCCGCCCTTGCGCTTGAGCGATTGCAGCAGGGGCGCGTAGTCGCCGTCGCCAGCGACCATGACCACTAGATCCACACCGCGCTCGGCGACGGCGCGGTATGCCTCGAGCGCCAGCGCCACATCGACGCCCTTCTCCTTGAAGCCGTTGAGCATGGGCAAGAAGTGGGATTCGATGCCCAGGTTCAGAAGTTCGTCGATCAGGCGGCTCTGCTGGCGCAGGCGGTTCTGGGCCTCGAGGGCATCGGTGCCCAGATAGCCGCGGAAGTAGTGGGTCTCGGAGATGAGACAGGTGGTGCCGCGGGAGCCCTCAAGCTCGGTGACGCGCGCGGTCACGTACTCGAGCAGACGCTGCAGAGAGTGGGGACCGGGGCGGTTGGCGCGCTGGCGCTGGAACGAGCGCACGGCACTCCAGTACCCACCGTCAATGAAGAGAGCCACCCGGGTGATGTCACCAGCTGCCACCGCTGCCCTCCACCTAGAGACGTGTCGGCCCCCCACCCGCGGCAAGCGGCCACCGGTGGGGTACCCTCGCCGAACAGGATAGTCGATCCACCCTCCGTTGTCAAGGGGGGCTTATCATTGTCCTAGCGCATAATCTTATGGGCTAATCTATATAACGTTCAGGGGGGAATCCCTGAAGCTTATTCCCCTGCTTTCACGACTTGGGTCCCGGCGCGGCGGCACCGCTACCAGGCGGTGCCGGAGAGGAAGCCCCAGACGTAGTAGGCCGTCTGCAGCAGGAAGGTGATCACCGGTACCGGACCGGCGCCGCCCCGCGACAGCAACAGGCGCGGCCCGCCATAGAAGAGCACGAAGAAGGCGTAGACCCCCAGGAAGACCAGCCCCTGGGCGCCGGCCGAAAGCCCCACGTAGGGGACGGCGTCGGCAAAAAGGGCCTCCCAGTGGCCGACGGAGGCGATGAGCATGAGGTCGGTGGCCAGCAGCATGAGCAGCCGCTGCCCGAGCGGCACCCATCCCAGTTGCGGCTCCGCCGGCCGAACCGGCACCACCAGCACGAGCATGTAGCCGAAGACCAGCAGCAGAGCGGCCATCAGCGCCGCTATGGTCAGCAGGGACCCGGCCAGCCCGGTCAGATCCAGCTCCATGAGCGTGTCCACACTGAAGCCGGAGGAGGAGGCGGCCATGTAGGCGACCAGAATGCCGAACAAAACGGCCAGCGCCGTGGCCACCGTGCCGGCGACCGTGTTAGCGCTGACGGCCCCGTACCGACGGAGCAGGTAGACGGCGAGGCAGAAGGCGAGGTAGAGCCCGACGATGAGGGCCGCGTTCAGCGGGGACGGAGCCTGAAAGCGGCCGGTGAACCAGGGCAGCAGCCAGAAGGAGAGCAGCATGGCGGCCGCATCGGCGAGCACGGCAGCCGCGGCCGTCAGGGTTCCGCCGCGGCTCATGACATGCTCCGTCGTCGCGGACGGGCAGGCTTAGGGGTAACGGCTCGGCACATGGTGCAGCCCCGTGACATCGGTCTCGGTGGGGGCCAGGATAGCACCGGTCCGGCCGCCCTCGCTAGGCCGAGTGCAGGCCCGTTCCTTGTCGTAGCCGCCTGGCGCCCATATGATCGCCCCATGATGATCACCCCCGGGAGGACTCCATGAACTCGCGTGAGCGCATTGACCACGCCATGCATCACCGTCTACCCGATCGGGTGCCGGTTATGTGCCAGCTGGCCCTCGGTCACTACTTCCTCAACACGGACGTACCTCCGCACGAGATCTGGTTCACCAGCGACGGCTTCGCCCGGGCTGCTGTCGAGCTGCAGCGCCGCTACCGCTTCGACGGCGTCCTACTCAACCTGCCCGGCCGCCCGGCCGACCTGCTGGACCAGGTGGCCAACATCGAGCCGACCGCCGACGGCACCCGCCTCACCTGGAAGAATGGTTTCGTCACCCTCTTCCCCCCCGACGACAACCCACAGTACACCCCCGCCGACCCCACACAGCCGCAGCGGGGCGACTTCGACAGCGTTGACCCGGACAGGCTGGACCTTCTCGATGAGCTGCCGGGATACCTCTGGAACACCTACCACGTGCCCTGGCTGGACGGGACGACGGAGAGGGGAGTGCTGAGTGGCGTGCCCGCCTACTTCCTGCGCACCCTCGACGCGGTGCGGGATTTGGTGGGGGACGAGGTCTCCGTCCACGGCGAGGTGTTCTCCCCCTTCACCCACTTCATGGAGTTGTTCGGCTACGAGAGCGCCCTCATGAACCTGATCATGGACGGGGGCAAGGCGCACGCCATCCTTGACCGGCTTACCGAAGGCTGTGTCGTCTGGGCGCAGGCGCAGGCTCGCCACGGCGCCGATGTGGTGCTGATCTCCTCCGCTTTTGCCGGGGCGCCCTTCGCCTCCCGCCGCATCTATCAGGAGTTCGTGGTGCCCTACGAGCGCCGCGTCACCGACGCCATCCGCGCTGAGGGAGTGCCGGTCTACACCCACTCCTGCGGCAGCATCGGCGATCGGCTGGACCTAATGGTGGAGACGGGCACCATGGGCATTGACACCCTCGATCCGCCGCCCCTGGGAGACGGTGACCTGGCGGCAGCCAAGCGCGACTTCGGCGACAAGCTCTTCACTAAGGGCAACCTGAACGCGGTCGCCATGCTGGCGATGAAGACCAAGGAAGAAGTGGTGGACTACGTGTCCGGGGTGCTGCGGACGGGGATGCCGGGCGGCGGCTACATCCTGAGCACGTCCTGCTCCGTATCGCCCAAGATGCAGCCTTGGAAGCTCGAGCTGCTCACGCCCCTGGCCGAGGAGCTCGGGCGCTACTAGCGCCGCCGCCCGAGAGCGAGACAGAGGCAGCGGACCTCTTCGGAGGTCCGCTGCCGGTGAGCCGCCCGGCATCGGGGCGGCTCCATCTTTCTGAGGCCGATCTCAGGGGACTGTCTGGCCGGCCTGGGCCAGGAAGGCCTCCACCACCGCCGCCGCGTTCTCGGTGCTCGTCTCCGGCTGGATGGCCTTGGCCGGACCGAGGATGTAGCCGCCGCCGCGGCCCATCTCCCGGCAGAGGCGCTCCACCTCGGCGTGGATCTCGGCCGGGGTGCCCCAGGGGATGGTGGACTGGGAGCCGAGGCCGCCCCAGAAAGCCATCTTGTCGCCGTAGCGCTTCTTGAGCTCGTAGGGATCCATGGCCTCGGGCTGCACGCTCTCCAGGCAGTCCAGGCCGATCTC
>JAAYAV010000020.1 GCA_012719195.1 Anaerolineae bacterium
CAGTTGCTTCAGGCGGTCGTGGTGAGCCTGAGGCGCCAATTCGGAGCGCACGCTGGGAGTGAACAATGCGTCTCTCAACCAAAGCCCGCTACGCTGTACGCGCCATGATCGACCTGGCGCAGAACAGCCAAGAGGGCACCGTCACTAGGGATGAGATTGCCGAGCGTCAGTCCATCTCTCCCCTCTACCTGTCCCACATCCTGCTCCGGCTTGGTAAGGCCGACCTGGTGGTGAGCACCAAGGGGCCGGGGGGCGGCTACCAACTCGCCCGCATCCCTACCACCATCAGGGTGGGGGATATTGTTCGGGCCGTCGGTGAGCCGCTCGACTTGGTGCCATGTGTGCAGGCGGAGCGCAGCACCTGTGGCCGGTCGGAGAAGTGCGCCGCCCAGTGGCTGTGGCGGCAACTCTCCGAAGTCATTCAGGACACTCTGGATGCGGTCACCCTGCAAGAGCTGACTGAGCGCGAGAACGATCTCTCCGGACGAGCGGTCGAGCCGGGCCCATAGCCCTTCTCCGGACCGTTGGCGCACGGGCCGGCCTACCCGGCCAGGAGCCGCGAGCGCTGGAACCGCGCCATGGCCGTCGCCAGCAGGACGGCATCCACGACCAGGAGCAGGACGACTGCCCCTACGGCCAGGCCTTCGGCACTGAGCGAGGCGCCGGTGGATAACAGGCGAGCCTGCACCTCCGGCGGCAGGGCCTGTATCCCGAAGACGGGCACGAAGAGCAGGATCATCACGGCGATGCTGAGTGTCTGAGCGGCCTGCCGGACGGACTTGGCGCGCAATGAGACAAGGACACCGGCGGCAGCGGCCAGTAAGGCGGCCAGCAGACCGACGAACGCAATGGCGATGGCGACCAGAGGCGGGTACATCAGCAACCGGCCCTGGCCATGGGCCAAGTTCACGGTGATCAGGCCGAGCGTGACGGCGAGGAGGGTGAAGCCCCAGCCGTAGATGGCGGCGGCGAATACCTTGCCCAGCAGTATGGCCCGGTCCGTCAGGCGAGTAGCCAGCAGTGCCTCGAGGGTATGGCGCTCGCGCTCCCCGGCGAAGGAGTCGGCGATCACGCCGATGACCATGAACAGGGGTAGCCAAGCCCAGTAGACGATGGAGAGCGGCTGCTCGACCCAACCGGCGCCGGACTGGTAGGGCACCATGATGCCGAACACACCCAGGACGATCGCCAGGCCCACCACTCCGCCCCGCAAGTTGCCCCGCTGGATCAGGTACTCTTTCCATTCCTTCCAGGCGATGGTGAGGATGTCCCCGAGCGTTGTTGACCCGGCACTAGCCATTGCTCTCCTCCATCAGGGTCAGGAACACGTCCTCCAGGCTGGCCCGCGGACGTGTCACCTCTTCCACTGACGCTCCTGCTGCTACGACCTGGCCAACGAGCGGCGCCGACTCTGCGCCGGCGCGCACGTCTATGACCAGCCTGTCGCCCGCCAGTTTGACGGCAACCACTTCCGGCCGGGCCCGCAGTCCTTCGAGCACGCTGTCGCCGAAGCCGCTGCCGACGATCTCCAGGCGAGGAGCGCTCCGCTGCCGGCGCAGTTCGTCGGGGGAGCCGATGGCGACCAGACGGCCTTGCCGAATCACGGCGACCTGGTGGCAGAGCCTCTCCGCCTCCGACAGGTTGTGCGTCGTCAGGAACACGGTGATGCCCTCCTGCTCGGAGAGGGCGGCTAGATCTTCGCGCAGGGCGGCGGCGGCCATGGGATCGAGCCCGGCGGTGGGTTCATCGAGGAAGACCAGGGCGGGGCGGTGCAAGAGGGCACGCACAACGCCCAGTTTCTGGCGCATGCCGCCGCTCCAAGTGGACACTAGGTCGTTGCGCCGTTCCCAGAGGCCCACATGCTCCAGGAGTTCCCTTATTCGGGTCCGGCGCTCCGCCGTCGGGAGGCGCCAGATGCGACCGTAGAACTCCAGGTTGTCCTCCGCCGTCAGCCGGTCGTACAGGCCGGCGTTCTGAAGCAGGGCGCCGGTACGCAGGCGCACCTGGTCGGCGGCGGTGCGGATGTCGTGGCCGAGCACGGTGGCGTTGCCCGCGCTGGGCTCGAGGAGCCCCAGCAGTAGGTGAATGGTAGTGGTCTTCCCTGCTCCGTTGGGGCCGAGGAAACCAAAAACACTGCCGGCACGCACTCTCAGCGACAGCTCTTCGCAAGCGCGGACCGAGCCGAAGGAGCGGCTGAGGCCTGAGCACTCGATCGCCCATTCGCTCACCTTTCCCTCCATATCACCGAATCTCCATAGGCATGAGTGCGTTGTTCGTGTAGAATAGCACCGAGTCGCCGGCGCCGCGACCAGCGGCGGTTGGGCATGATCCGGGTACCGGAGGGGCATTATGCCCTTGATAAATCGCGGCCAAGCGGCCATACTTGCCCTGTCACTAGCAAGGGGTCGGCCGCGCGGTGTGCCGCACCCGGCCGAGCAGGAACACGGGGACAAGGCCACTACCGGGCACTCTGGGGCAGCCCAGGTGCCGACGAAAGCCATCGAGGAGGCATGCCGTGTCTGAATGGACTGTGGGGCGAGCCATCAGCGAGATTCGACCGGGGGCCGCGTTCAAGTTCGGGGCCGCCTTCGCCGCCGGCTGGGTGATCGTGAGCACCATCCTCACCCCCATCCTGTGGGCGATTATCATCCTCATCGTTCTGGTGGTGACCGGAGTCTGGCCATAGGGGCGACCAGCCACGGCTGCCATTCCCTCCGGGCTGCGGCCCGGAGATCTCCGAGGCGGGGGAAAGTACTCAAAGTGAAGCTCAGGTCCTGTCTGCTGGTTCTAGCTGCCAGCGCTCTGGCGGCGTGCGCCACCACCACCGGAGAGGCGCCCACCGGACCGGCGCCTACTCCGGTGATCATCGTCGTGACGGCCACACCCACCGCGACACCGGAAGCGCTCACTTACGCGGTGAGGCAGGGTGACACGTTGGGGCGCATCGCGCGGGCCTTCGACGTGACGGTGGCTGAATTGGTGGAACTGAACGGGATCGAGGACGCCAACCGTATCTCCGTCGGTCAGGTCCTTTTCATCCCGCGGGCGACCGAGCCGTCCGAGGCGGCGGCTCCACCTACAGCCACGCCGGACCCGACCGAGGCGACAGTGACGGCGACGCCGCTTCCCACGGACACGGCATCGCCGACGACGGTGCCCACTGTGACTCCTACGGAGTCGGCCACTGCGACACCTACCGTGCCGCTCACAGCGACGTCCACTCGGGAGATGACGGCTACCGCTACCGTCCCTTCCACTGCGACTTCCACCGCGGTCGCCTCTGCCACGGCGACAGCGCCGTCCACTGCTACGGCCGTGCCCACCAAGACGTCAACGGCCACCAAGGCGCCCACTTTCGCCCCCACACCGACCTTCCTGCCCACGGCCACCCGTACACCGGCGCCGACGGCGACGCCGCGACCGACGCCTACCATGCCGGCATCCGAGGGTGCGGGCGTGAACCTCACTCCAGAGGATGAGGCGCTGTCGGCGGCCATGCAGGTGGCCATGGCACCCCACGGGGTGCAGCGCGTGGTCATCGCCGATGCGCGGGAGCAGGGCGGCGCTCGGGTCGCCATCGGGACGCTGATCCTGACCCAGGAGCAGGAGAGCGGCGGCGAGCAACTCAGCCTGCCGATGGGAGCGATATTCGCTGCTGCCTACCGGGTCGCCTCGCTGATGGGGGCGGCCGAGGACCTGGATAGCGTCGCCGTGGTGGTGGCGTCGTCGGAGGGCAACGCGACGGCGCTGGTGGGCGCACGAACGGCCGACGTGAGGGCGTTTGTGGAGGGGAGCCTGAACGAGGCGGATTTCGTCCGCCTCTGGGTGGTGCGCGACTTCTAGAGCGCGCCGGCAGGCGGGTCATCGCTATCAAGGAAACCGGCGGCCGAGTGGGGCTATGCAATCCGCTCGGCCGTGTCTTTGTCGACAAGGAGGAAGAGATGAGCGCTAAGCTCAAGGCGGGGGTCATCGGGCTCGGCATTCTGGGCAGCAAGCACGTTCAGGCTCTGGTGGAGAACCCGGACGTCAAGCTGGTGGCCGTGGCCGACCTGCGGCGCAACGTGGCCGACGAGGTGGCCAAGCAAGCAGTGGCGGAGGCCTATTACGACTACCGCGCCATGCTGGTTGAGCACCGGCTCGACCTGGTGGTGGTGGCGACGCCGGACCCGCTCCACCGCGAGCCGGCGATGGCGGCCCTGGACGCGGGCGTGCCCAACCTGATCATGGAGAAGCCGCTGGCGACCACGCTGGAAGACGCCACCGCCATCCGCGAGAAGGCGGAGGCGAAGAAGGCGCACCTGTTCATCAACTTCTCCAACCGGGCGGCACAGAACGACATCGCCACCCGCTACGTGGTGCAGCAGGGCTTGCTGGGTAAGGTCGTCTACGGCGATGTGCGGCTGGACGACAACATCAGCGTGCCGACGGCCATGTGGGGCACGCGCACGGAGGAGTGGGCGGCGGGCTCGTCCACGGC
>JAAYAV010000171.1 GCA_012719195.1 Anaerolineae bacterium
AGGCCATAGCGACCTTCCTCCGTCAGTACCTCGCCCAAGGCCGCCGCCAGATCAGCCATATCGCCGCTGTCGAAGACAGGCTCGGAGACAGTCAGGAAGCGCCCCAGGCCGCCCTCGCTCAGCAGGACCTGCGTGGATCGCCGCTGCGCCTCGTAGATCTGCGGGGCGATAGTCTGACTGTACGGCAGTCCTCCCGAGGCGAACGCCAGCTCGACGGACAACAGCGCCACCAGCGCGCTCCGTCGTAAGCCCGGCCGCGCCCGCAGTACCAGCAGTGTCAGAACCCCTGTCAGGACCCAACCCAGCAGCGTCACCGGCTCCGGTCGCGGATCGGACGCCACCCAGAGCAGAACCAGGCCCACCGCGGCTGCCGGCACAATCAGTGCCTCCCTCCGGGTCGGCCTCCGGCCGATCACTCGCTCGAGCCGATCTACGCCCGCGGCCGCCAGCAGCGACAGGCCCAGAACCGCCAACACCAGCCAGCGTGCCGGTACCCGAAACAGCCCGAATCCGGGCACTATGCGAAACAGCACGTAGTACAGCGGATTGTAGATTCCCAACGCCAAGAAGCCGCCCACGGCCACCAGGACCAGCATCCAGCGCCCGGACCGCCCCGAGTACCGGGCTCCGAGGATGGCCAGTGCCAACCCCACCACACCGACGTAGGCGACGTACTCCGAGAACGGGGCCTCGGCGCCGTAGTGGGGAAGGATCCCGAGCAGCCACGAGCGCGGGCCAAACGAGAAGGAAGCCGCCTGGCGGTAATCCAGTCCGCCGGCCCGGAGTGAGAGACCCACCAGCTCCAGCGTCGGCCCCAACTGCACCGCCGCCAGTCCCACCCCCAGAAGCGCCGCCGTGCCGATGAACAGCAGGCTGCGCCGCCAAACCGGCCACAGCTCTTCCCGACCGCCATCACCCCAGAGGGGGCGCGTGGCCCCGTAGACCAGCAACACCGTGTGACATATGTATACCGCCTGGGCGTGGCCAATGAGCAGCTGCAAGCCGCTGATCACGCCGGCCCCCAGAACGAGCAGTCCCCGCCTCTCCCAGCGAGACCCGGCGCGCACCGCTCCCATCTCCAGCAGAAGCACCTGCCAGGGCAACCAGGCCAGGGCCTCGACCTGGTTCACGTGCTCCGCCTGCGCGCCCAGGTGCCCGCTGAGAGCGAACACCAGTGCGCCCGCCACCGCGCCGTGCCGGCCACGCCCCAGCCCCAGCCGGAGTAGTAGGTACATGCCGGTCGCCGCGAGGGCGTAGTGCAGCACCACGGTAGCCGCAACAAGAGACGGTGCCGGCAGCGAGGCCAGAAGCCAGTGTACAGGGTAGAACACCCCCGCCTGGGGATTGGCCAAGAACGGGGCACCAAGGAACAAGTACGCGTTCCACAGGGGGAGTTGACCGTCCAGAAGTCGATCAGCGGCATGGCCATAGAGGGGATAGAAGTAGGCGAAAGCGTCCGGGCCCTGAAGGATCTGCCCGGCCAGCGACAGCCGCCAGGTCAGCAGCACCGCCAGGGCGCATAGGCCGGCGAGCGCCAGAAGGTCAACGTGATCGAGGCGCACCGGCCTGTCCCTCACCGGCCTTCCCCGGCCAGCAGGTAGAGGACAAGTGCGGGGGTGCCGTCATGGCGGTATGTGTTCAGCGACGGTGTGACTCGCCACCCTGACCGCCGCAGCTGGGCGACGTCTTCATCAGCGGTGGTCCCCGCCACCGCCAGCAGCAGGACCGGGTCAGCGCTCTCGGCCACGGACAGCATACGCTCCCGCTCCTGGTACCAGATGAAGTCTTGGGTGAAGCCTGCCATATAGTAGCGGATGTGCCAGCCCAGGTCGCGGTACAGCACCGTGGCCCGACCGGGAACCTGGGCCCGCAGGTAGGCGGCTACCGACTCGATCCCCTGGTACGCGGAAGTGTTGCCGAGTGGTAGGCGCCCCTGTGCTGCCTCCTGTGCGGGCGCCAGCAGCAGTAGCAACGCCAGCAGACCGGCAACCGCACCTAGCGGGAGCGGACCACGGGGAAAGCGCTTCTCCAGCGCGCCGATTCCCCCCGCCACGGCCAGCGCCGCCAGCGGTACCAATGGCAGCAGGTAGCGGTCCCACGCCGGAGCCGACAGCAGCGCCTGGAAGGCGAGGTAGAGCACTCCCGCCGCCAGGCTTCCGGCCAGCAATCGCCCCGGCGGAGTCCACCGCCTCCACGCCGCCGCCCCGCCCGCGACCACCACCAGTCCCCACAACAGCCCCATCGAAGGCCGCCCCCAGATCCACCGAAGCAGGGCCGCCCATCCGCTGCCGTCAGGGGCCACATCTTGTCCCACACCATAGTGCCTGAGCGCCGCCGCTACGAAGCCGACCTCGGGCGCCCGAGCCCACTCCCAGACCAGCACCATGACCATCACCGCCGCGACGCCCCCCAAGAGCCGGGTGGTGGCCCGCCGGCCGCGCGCGGGTCCCATCACCAAAGCAAGGGGCAAGAAGGCGAGCGCAGTCGGCTTGGCGGCAAGCGCTAGGCCGAGGAGCAGCCCCGCTCCGGTGGTCCGCCCCAATCCGGCCACCATCACCGACGCCAGGGCGAGCGCCACCGCGGGCGGATCGGTGAAGGCGCTAGCGTCGAGCGCCACCGCGACCGGCGAGAGCGATGCCAGACAAAGAGCCGCCAACCCGGCCCACTCGCCCGCCACCGTACGCGCTATGCGAAACACGCAGAGCAGGCCGACGAGCGAGGATGCCGCCCCCAGCAGCCGGAGCGCAGCCGGCCCCGGCCCGAGCAACTGCGACCAGGCCATGAGCAGGTAGGGGAACAGGGGCGGCTTGTCGATCACCTCCCCGCGCAGAAGCCAGTCGCCTCCCGGCCACACGGCGGCGGCCCAGGAGGCGTACAGACACTCATCGGGGTGTAGCGGGTCCTCGCCGATGGTGGCCAGGCGGAGGGCTAAGCCCAGGCCCAGTAGGCCGATGGCCAGGACCCGGGGAGTCCGGCCTGCCGGAGCGGGAGGAGCGTCGCCGGGCGCCGCGGCCGCCTCAGTCCCGGAACCGGTAACGCAGCAAGGTCCAGGCGGCGTCGGGCCCATCGCGCCAAGTGATCTTCTTGCCCTCGGTGTACTCCCGACCATCGTAGGAGATGGGCACCTCGTAGATGCGATAGCCGCGCTTGAGGATCTTGGCCGTCAGCTCCGGCTCCAGCTCGAACTTCTTGGCCCGCAGCACGACGTCGTGAATGACATCGGCGCGGAACGCCTTGTAGCAAGTCTCCATGTCGGAGATGATGCTGTCGTAGAGGACGTTGGTGAGCAGCGTCAGGAAATGGTTGCCCACCATGTGCCAGAACAGCATCGCTTTGCGCGGCGCCCCCATGAAACGAGACCCGTACACGACGTCGGCGCGCCCCTCGAGTATCGGCTGAAGCACGATGTGGTAGTCGCGCGGGTCGTACTCCAGGTCGGCGTCCTGCACGAGCATGATGTCGCCGGTGGCGCGGAACATAGCCGTGCGAACGGCCGCCCCCTTTCCCTGGTTCAGGTCATGGTAGTACACCCGCACCTGCGGGGGGTCCTCCAGGCTCGCCAATACCTCTCGCGAACCGTCGGTGGACCCATCGTCCACCAGGATGACTTCGCGCTCCAGGTCGCCCAAGTCCACCGCTAGGACGCGATCGATCACCTTCTTGATGGTGCGCCGCTCATTGAACACCGGCACCAGCACTGATAGCTTCATCACCCGACCCCGCCCTGGCGTCTTGACATCGGAGGGTCTAGCCCTCCGTGCCTCGGGAAGCCTCGTGGGCCAAGATGATCGCCTCGGCCACTTGCTTCATCGACTTGCGCGTGTTCATGCTCATGGTCTGGATTCGACGGAAGGCCTGAGATTCGGTCAAGCTTTGGCCATCCATCAGGATGCCCTTGGCCCGATCCACCAGCTTACGCGTCTCCAGCGCATCCTTGAGGTCACCGACCTCACGCTCCAGAGCGCGGAGCTCGCCGAACCTCGCCAGAGCTACCTCGATCGCGGGGGCCAGGTCCGACTCACGAATGGGCTTGACTATGTAGCCCACTACGCCGGCGTCCTTGGCGCGCTCGATGAGCTCACTCTGGCTGTAGGCGGTGAGCAGTACCACGGGCGCGATCCGCTCTTGCGTCAATATGCGGGCGGCATCGATTCCGTCCATGTCGGGCATCTTGATGTCCATGATGACAATGCCGGGGCGCAGCTCTCGCGCCAGGTTGACGGCACTGGTGCCGTCGGCCACTTCGCCCACCACTAGGTAACCGAGATTGGTGAGCATCTCACGCAGGTCCATCCGGATAATGGCTTCGTCGTCAGCTATTACTACTCTCGTGCGCTCCAATTGGATTCACCTCTCGAACCGACTTGGGGAAGGTTACGGTGGCCGTCACTCCGTCTCCACTGACCAGCTCGACCTCCCCCTTGAGGTCATCTCGAACCAGAACCTGCACGATGCTCAGCCCCATACTTGTTGTATGGAGGAGATCGAAGTCCGGCGGCAGGCCGCCGCCGTCGTCCTCCACCTCAATGATAACGCGGTCGTCCGTCTCCGACAGGTGCAGCATGACCGATCCACGCGTTCGACCAGCCAGACCGTGCTCCACCGCATTCTGCAACAACTCATTGATAATGAGCGAAGATACGGTTGCCTGCTGCGCCGGAAGGTAAATGTCCGATCCACTCACCCCGATCCGCACCTCACGGTCGGGGTACGCCATCATCTGCCGCAGGTGCGTTACCACCCTCTGGCCCACCTCCCGCAGGTTGATGGGCGTGTCTCCCTGGTTGGCCATGAACTCGTGAACCACCGATATGGAGAGGATCCGGTTCATGCTCTCTTCAAGCACCTGGCGGGCCTCGGACGAGTTGGTCCGTCTCGCCTCCATTCGCAACAAGGCCGCGATGGTTTGCAGGTTGTTCTTGACGCGATGATGGGTCTCCTGGATCATCGCCGACTTCACCTGCAATTCCCGCAGCCGGCGCCTTTCCTCCGTCACATCGTTCACCAGCAGGAAGGCCCCATATAACTCGTCGGAGCTGCTCCTCCTCCCCAATCGCTGCCACCACGGCCGGTCCGGTTGCGCCGGGATCGGAATGGCCTGTCGGACCCACTCGCGGCCCTGGCTGGCCGTCTCCTCCCGGTAGCAGCGGCCGTGCTCGAGGGTGCGCCCCACCAGTTCGCCGTCGCCCGTCTCCAGGACGTCCAGGTGCCGGTCGGCCAGCTGATCCATGTAGCCCAGGCGGCGGTAGAAGTTGGTCGCGATTCCACTCAGGTACCGGATTCGGCGCTGCGGGTCCACGAAAAGGATGCCGTCCTGCTCGCCGAAAGGGGTCAACTCAGTGACACCCGGAATCTCATCGCGCAGGGCCGCCTGCTGCCAGGTCTGCAGTGCCCGACGGAACTGACTGTGGCGGCGCCGGTGCCGCTCGTGTTCGATCAGGTTGGTCTCAATGGTGACTACTGCCACCCGGCGGCCATCCGGCGCCAGTACCGGGATCATCTGCCGCACGAGGGGAGCCGTCTCACCCCAACGCTCCACCTCTTCCGTGAGCAAGCGCCCCGAGGCGAAGACGCGGTGCAGCTGCTCCGCTTCGGTCATGGGCAGCGGACAGCCGACCAGATCCTGACGATGGATGGGTGCCATGGAATGCGGACGCGCCTGGTGAATCACCTGACACTTGGCCTCACCGAGGGGCGCGCACATCAGGATGTCGGCCCGGGTGAGGTCGGCGGCAAGACCCAGGTTGTGGGCAATGCGCTCCAGGAACGCGCTGTCGTCAGCACCAGGCTCGCTGTTCTGCGTGTAGTAGTCCATCGCCGACCACCCCTTCCCTAACTCGTCGATTATAGCGCACCCTGGGGCCGTGCCCAAACGCCTAGCGGGCGGCGGCCGACCAGCCACGACGCCGGAAGCGAGCGTATTGACCATGATGCCGGCGATGCTGTACCTTTCGCCGTCACCCGTCGCCGGACCGTACTCCGGCGCACCACGCGCCATCAGGGGGCCCTACCCGTTGTCCGCCTTCGAGGACCAGATTCGGCGGCACTTCCGCCGCAACTTCGCGGTGAACGTCGGCGACCTAGCCTTCTGGGCGGTGGGAAGCTCGCTGGTGTCCGCCGCTACGGTGCTGCCCCTGTACATCTCTCACTTCACCGATAACGCCGTCCTCATCGGGCTGATACCCTCGGTGCAGTTCCTCGGCTGGCGTGTTCCCCAGCTCTTCACCGGCAACATGGTCGAGCGGCTTCCGCGCAAGCTCCCCTTCGTCTGGTGGGTGAGCCTGAACGAGAGGCTGCCCTTCCTGGCTCTGGGGCTTTTCATGCTGTTGGGCACCTCGGTGAGCACGCCGGTGACGCTGGCGGTGGTCTTCCTGCTTCTTTCCTGGCAGGCGCTCGGAGGCGGGCTAATCGCCAACGCCTGGCAGGACATGGTCGCCAAGGTCATCCTTCCCAGCTACTGGGGGCTGTTCTTCGGCGTCGGTAACGCCATCGGCGCCGTCCTCGGAGTGGGGGGAGCCGCTCTCTCAGGCTATCTGCTCAACCGCTTCGCCTTTCCCCAGGGCTTCGCCTACAGCTACCTGATCGGCAGCGCCCTGTTCATGGTCTCCTGGTTCTTCCTCGGGCTCACCCACGAGCCCGCCAAGACGCCCTCCAAGCCTGCCATTCCCCTGTCCGTCTACCTGGCCCAGTTGCCCGGTGTGGTCCGGCGAGACGCCAACTTCCGCAACTTCCTGCTGATTCGATCACTCGCCACGTTCTCCAGCATGGGTAACGCCTTCCTCGCCGTGGACGCCGCCCGCCGCTTCCAGTTGGGCGACGAGGCCGCCGCCCTCTTCACCGCCACCATGCTCATCTCCCAGGCGGTGTTCTACCCCATCCTCGGCCGGCTCGGCGACCGGAAGGGGCACCGGGCCTTAGTGGGCGCCTCCTTCTGGATCCAGGCCCTTTGCATGGCGGTGGCAGCGGTCTCGCCCAACGTCAGCGTTTTCCTGGTCGCCTTCGCCCTCCGCGCCGCCGGTGAGGCCATCTTCATGACCTCGGGCATGCCCATGGTCTTCCAGTTCTGCCACGAAGACGACCGCCCCACCTACATCGGCCTGGCCAACACCCTCACGGCCCCGCCTCTCGTCATCGCTCCCATCGTCGGCGGCGCCTTGGCCGCAGCCGCCGGCTACGTGTCGGTGTTCTGGGCTTCTGCTATACTCGGCGTACTGTCTGCCCTGGCCTGGAGCCACTATGTCGGCGACCCCGGCCACATGGCCGCTGGCCAGAGCAACCAAGACCGTTCGCTCGACACGGAAGTCGCGAACTGATATCGCGCAACAATGGAGGTTGGCGGCATGCGCAAAGCGATCAGCATCTGGGCCTACACCGACGGCAAGAGCGTGGAAGACAGCTTCCGCCTGGCCAAGGACGCCGGTTTCGAGGGCGTTGAGTTGGCCTACGACCTGAAAGGGCCGGTCTCACCTACCACCACCGATTCCGAACTGGACTCCATTCGCAAGCTCGCCCAGGGCATGGGCCTGGAGTTGCCCCGCTTAGCGAGCGGGGTGTTCTGGCAGGTAAACATCCTCTCCGAGGATCCGGCCATCCGCGAGGAGGCCAAGACGCACGTCCGCCACATGCTGAGAATCGCCGCCCGGCTCGGTGCTAAGGCGATCCTGGTCGTCCCCGGCGCCATCGGCCCCTTCATGGCCGGCGCCCCATTCGTGGACGACTACGAGGCCGCCTACGACCAGGCCATCCTCGACTTCCGCGAACTGGCACCCGAGGCGGAACGACTCCAGGTGCACATTGGCATCGAGAACGTGTGGGATCGGTTCCTCACCTCGCCCATGGAGATGCGGGCCTTCATCGACGCCGTGGGCAGCCCCTACGTAGGCGTGTACTTTGACGTCGGCAACGTGATGCGCACCAGCTACCCGCAGCACTGGATCAAGATACTCGGTCAGCGCATCTGCGCCGTACACTTCAAGGACTTCCGCTGCAACGTCGGGACGCTCGAAGGCTTCGTCGAACTGCTCCAGGGCGATGTCGACTACCCGGCGGTGATGAAGGCCTTCAAGGAAGTCGGCTACGATACCTGGGCCGTGGTGGAGCAATTCCCGCCTAACATCTATCCCGACGACATGATCTACCGGGCGGGCCGCGCTATGGACGTGATACTCGGAGGGGCATCCAAGTGAGCAAGAAAGAGATCCGGGTCGGGGTAGTCGGCCTAGGCTTCATGGGCCGGGCGCACACCGCCAACTACGAGAAGATCGAGGGAGCGAGGGTTGTCGCCGTCGCCGACGCCGATCCTGACCGCCGTCAGGGCAAGGCCAACGTGCAGGGCAACATCGAGGTACCGCTTCCCAAGCTGGGGGTGGAGAACTACCAGGTGTTCGCTGATGGCCGCGATCTCATCCGGGAGGCGGACCTGGACCTGGTGGACATCTGCCTGCCCACTTACCTCCACTCTGAGTTCGCCACTCTGGCCGCCGAGGCCGGCAGGCACGTCATGGTCGAGAAGCCCATGGCCCTCAACTCCGATGAGGCGGCGCACATGATAGAAGCCGCCCACCGCAACGGGGTTGAGCTCATGGTCGGGCAGTGCCTGCGCTTCTGGCCCGAGTACGTCCACCTCAAGGAGACGCTCGACTCCGGGCGACTCGGTCGGCTGGTGAAGGCCGAGTTCATTCGCCGAGACTCCAAGCCGGTGTGGACCTGGGACGGATGGATGACCGACGCCAAACGGAGCGGCGGCGCCACCTGGGACCTTCACGTCCACGACGTAGACTTCATCAACTACCTGCTGGGCAAGCCGTCGCGCATCTCCGCGCGCGCGATCAAGACCCCCGCCACCGGCGGCTACGACATGGTCAGCGCCCTCTATACCTACGACAACGGGCCGGAAGTCCTCGTGGATGCCGCCTGGTACCAGACGAGCACCTTCAGCTTCCGTGCCTCCTACCTCGCCATGTTCGAGGAGGGCATGCTCCACTTCGATAGCACGCGGAGCCCCGCCCTGCACGAGCACCAGGTGGGGCACGACATGAAGGAGATTCCCCTGGAGGGCGATGCCTACTATCGGGAACTGGAGTTCCTGGTGAACTGCCTCCGGGAGGGTCGGAGCCCCGCCACGGTCGTCTCCCCGGAGAGCACGCGGCAGTCGCTACAGCTCGTCGAGGCCGAGTGGCGCTCGTCGGAGACCGGCGAGCCCGTCACCCCCTAGACAGCCTCTCGAGTACCAACTCCTCGAAGGCTGCCGAATCGACATCAACTGCCACCTGGGTGCGCCCGTCTACCGACTGGCGCACCCAGGTCGCTCCGGCAGCCACCTCACTACGTGTCTCCACTTGCACCTTCGCCGAGACCGTCCGGAGCAGGTCGGGATGCATTATGTAAGCCAGTGCCAGTGGGTCGTGCATCATGGTGCGGTCCGCTCCCCGCTGCCCCAAGTACCGCTCCAACTGGTCGGCCACCGCCCGCCCCAGCGGACCACCGCTCCGCCGCACCCGCTCTAGGCCGTCACGATGGAACCAGACCTTGGTCGTGACATCCAGGCCCACCATCACCATGTCCCTTCCGCAGCGGAACGCCAGCGATGCTGCCTCGGGGTCGCAGACAAGGTTGTGCTCGGCCAGCGGCAGCTCGAGTCCATTCTCGCCGGTCCGGGCCACGCCCCCCATCAGCACGAAGCCGGCCAACCGCTGCGCCAATGATGGATCCAGCGCGAAAGCCAGGGCAGCGTTGGTCATGGGGCCGACGGTGAGCAAGGTGATCTCGCCCGGCCGCGCCTTCGTCGCTTCGATCAGGGCATTGGCGGCGTGGCCCGGGCGCGCCCCTGGGGCCTTCTCGCCGGGCTCAAGCAGCCCCTCGCCCTCCCAGCCCGCCCAGTAGACGGGGCGCTCGCGCATGAGTGGCTCGCTCGCGCCGCTGTACACGGGCACGTCGTCGCGGCCGGCCAGGCGCAGCAGCTTGGCCACCATGCGGCTGCGTAGGGCCACGTCGCCGTAGACGGAGCTCACCCCGACCAGTTCGATCTCGGGTGAGCGCAGCGCCAACGCCAGCGCCACCGCGTCGTCCACGTCTGTGCCGATGTCCGTGTCGAGCCACACAGGAGTAGTCATGTTCCCTCCCCGCAAGCATGGTTGCCGCGCCAGGAGATCGTCCCGGCGCATCTTTACATCCGAGGCCCCCAGACTCTATCATGGGAGCATAGACTAGTCAGGGGGCGGCAATGCCCAACTACACCGTCAAGGGACTGCTCGGCCAGCCGGTCATCACCCTGGACGCCGGGAGGCGAGTCGGCAGCATTCAGGAGATCCTGTTCGACACGCTCGAACACCGAGTCACCGCCGTGATCCTGAGCAAGCCGCCGGTGGCCGGCTCGGCCAAGGCAGTGACGGCAGAGCACATACGCTTGTTCGGCGCCGACGTCACGCTCATCGATTCCGATCGCTCCATCACCACCCTGGGCGTGGAGGACGGCGCGCACGGCACCATCCGCGCCGGCACTGACGTGATTCGCACTCAGGTGATCACCACGGAGGGGCGCCGTCTGGGTGAGGTGAGCGACATCACCCTGGACGCCGAGGGCACCATCCTCGGTTACCGCCTCTCCCACAACCTGCTGCGCGATACCTTCCGCGGTAAGCCATTCATTCCCGTCGGCGCGCTCTTCGCCGTCGGCCACGATGCCCTCCTGGTGGACGTGGCCGGTGCCACTGCCGAGGTCGAGGACATGACCGAGGAGTCCTCCGGCGAGTCCGATGCGCCCGCGTACGCCTACGACGAGCCCGGACTGGCCCTCGAAGGGGCCGAAGACGAGGCCACCTTCGGCACGGACGAGGATGAACTCGACGATGGAGACGACGAGGAGCTTCCCTTTCAGCCCCAGGGCTGATGGGACGGCCGGCCGCGAAAGCAGGCGGTAGCTAGAGCAGCGTCGTCGTGGCGAGGATCTCGCCGTAGTACAGACGGTGGTAGTCGCCCCGCGGGTACGAGCCTCGGTCTACGCGCGACTCCAGATGCGCCGGAATGACATCGTTGTGGTGCACCGCCCGGCACTCATAGGTCACCGGGCAAGCCGACAATGTGGGCGCCGAGACCGTGCCACTGGCCGAAGTCGCCAGGCGGACGTGCGCCAGCTTGTCCCCGTCTCGGCCGGAGGCGGTTCCCAGGTACGCCACCGCTTCCGCCATCCCCTCGGCGGGGACGTTGACGGTGAAGTCGCGCGCCGCCTCGATCAGGCCATAGGTGTAGCGCGACGGCCGCACAAGCACCACGCAGATGGGTAACCCCCAGATGATGCCGAAGGTAGCCCAGCCGATGGTCATGGCATTGTCGGGGCGGCCGTCCCGGCCCTTGGCCGCCAGGAGCAGCCCCGGGCTCGCCAGCCGTTCCAGTGTCAGATCCAGATGCTCGCTGTAGGCGCAGGACTTCCTGCTCTCCATCGGGTTGTCCTCCTATCCCTGACCCTGCCAACGGGCGATGAGGGCGGGCACCCGTCGCACCCGCTCCAGCAGACCGTCGGTGGGCACGTTGTCACCCGTACCCAGCACCAGCCTGCCACGCCCCTCTTCCAGAGCCTGGTGAACGTGCGTCTCGAACTCCTCGTCGCTGAACATGGGTGTGAACGACGTCGCCGCCAGTCCGCCCCAGATTGACATCTGCCTTCCCCACACCCGCCGCGAGTCGGCGATGCCCAAATTCGTCATCGGCGGGGGCGTGAAGGCCTCGCCCACATCGAACCCCGACTGGCGGATGAGCTCCAGTAGGCCGTCGTTGCGGCCGTCCACATGGGTGGCTGCCAGCTTGCCCACCCCGTGGGCCGCCTCGGTGAGCCGCCGGTGCGCGGGCAGGAGGTAGCGCTCGTAGATTGGCGGCGGCGTCAACCCGGCGTCGTAGTTGCCGTCATACTCCAGAACTTGCGCCGGAGACTCGATACCGATGGCTTCCACCAGTCGCTGCTGCTCGTCGACGGCCGTGATCAGCTCATGCAATCGGTTGTAGTTGTCCTGGAGCTGGTAGTAGAAGCCCTCATAGCCCGTGAACTCACGCATCACCGTGTGGGCCGGAGCGTGCCTGACGAAGGCGAGAAGGACGCCGTCATCGCCGAGCGAGCGCAACTCAGCTGCAACTCGATCGTGCTGAGCCACGATGTAGGTGTGCTCCACCAGGCAGAGCGCGGCGTCGTAGTTGGCCGCCGTCGTCACCCAGTCCTTCATCACCCGGCCGCGCACGCCCGCCTCCCGCAGTTCCGACGTGCGCCGCTCCACCTGCGTCAGGACGCCGAAGGGCGTGTCGTAGCGTCGCACAACCTCATCGCCACGGCTGGTGGTGGTTAGCTGGAGACCGCGCACCTCCTCCCGGTAGGGCCGCACGCCGTAACCCTTGAGGCTCATCCCCAGGTCCCGCGCCACGTCGTAAATGGACCAGCCGTCGTAACGGTCGGGGAGCCGCCCATCGGCGCGAGCGGCGTTGTACCAGAGTTCCCAGCGGGGAGCCCACGGGACCTCGTCCACTGGCTGCCGGTGCAACGCCGCCAGAATGCGCTCCCGTCCCGTCATGCGCGCGTTACCTCCGATTAGCCGCGGGGCTAGGCCACGAAGTCCCCGAGCAGGGTCAGGCCCGGTCCGCCGTCGAGGACGCTCAGGAAAACCTCGCTCAGGCGGGTGCTCCGGAGGGGCTCGTTGCTGACGACGTCGTGGCTGATGAGGGCGTACTCGAACAACTGGTGCGTCACCGGCTCGCCCTGCACCACGATGTAGAACTCCTCCGAAACCGGATCGCCCCAGCGAGTCTGCCAATGCCTGAGGAAGAAGCGGCTCAGGTTGTGCCGGGTGCGGTCGACGTAGCGACCGTCCACCCCTGGGTGCGGCAGCGCCGGCTGGAAGGGCCGGGACCCGCGGTCGGTGTAGTGCGAGGCGATCCAGGCGCCCACCGGCCCCTGGCTCACAATCCCGTCATCGGGAACGGCCAGTGCACCCGCCTCGAAGAACTCGATCCAGTTGCCGTCCGCCGCCATGAAAGCGCCGGGAACGGCTGCCCCCAAGAAGCGGGCCACATCCGGGTGCGACACGAGGTACTTGGCCACCGCCGCCTGCCGGACGGCTGTGTCGGACGGCGTGTTGTCGTTGAGAATCTCCACGCCGGAGTAGTAGTGGGTGATGATGTCCCGGGCGGTGAACCCCTGGCTGGCCATGGCACTGGCCCCCTCTTGGCACATTCCCACGCCGTGGCCATACATAGTGGTGAAACCGCAGATGCAGGGAACGGCCCGGCAGTAAGGGAGATCGGTGCGCCAGACGTCGGCCACGTTACGGGTCTGGCCATCACAGTGGGCGAAGTAGTAGGTGCGAGCGATCTCGCCGCCGTAGACCACCACTTGCCCCTTGGTCTGGGAGACGGCCAAATCGGTGGTGGGATAGTTGACGTTGCGCCACACCTGGCAGTGCTGCGTGGTGCAGATGTCGGCCCCTTGGGCACTGTGGGCGTGAGACGTGGCGGCGTATGTACGGGCGGCGATGGCCTGGGCCTTGAGCGCCTCGAGCGGCCGGCTCCGGCCCATCTCGACCGGCACCACTCCCCGGAGATACTCCTCCAGAACCATCACCTCCACGGTACCGTCCGGCATGAGAACACGCAGGGTGCTGGGTACGGTAGGCCCCGACTTGGCTCGCAGGCGGAATCGGAACAGTGGCAACGAAGCCCCTCCAGTATGATCGGCGATGCCGCTATGGCTGCTGGTCGCGGACGGTCTCGACCAGTGCGATGATGTTCTCCACCGGAACGTCCTTGGGGATGTCGTGCGACGGCGAAAGTATGTAACCGCCCCCGGCGCCTATGCGCTCCATCAGGGTGCGCGCCTCTTGGCGCACCTCGTCGGCCGTTCCGAAAGGCATCACTCGCTGTATGCTCATGCCACCCAGAAACGCCAGCCGGTCCCCGTGCAGCCGCTTCACCTCGTACACGTCCATGACCTCGGGCTGGAAGGGGTTGAAGACATCAAGCCCCGCTTCGATCAGGTCACCAAACACCTCGCGGACATCGCCGCAGGAGTGGATGAACACTCGCTTCCCGGCCGCCTTCACCGCCCCGTACATCCGCTGGATGCGCGGCAGAACGAAGCGACGCCAGTGCTTGGGGCCCATTATGAGGCCTCGCTGCTGGCCCCAATCATCGCCGAAGTAGACGGCGTCGATGTCGTATGTCACCGCCCGCTCCACCAGCTTCAGATTGTGCTCACAGATGACGTCCATCAGGTGATCCACGAAGGCGGGCGCCTCCACCATGTCCATGAGCAGGTTCGTCATGCCTCGCAGGGTCCAGGCCCGCTCGAACAGGGAGAAGCCGATGGAGCACACGGTGTAGCGGTCGGAGCGTCGCTCAAGACGTCGCTCGAAGTCCTCCCACCGTCGCGAGTCGCGCGGATCGGGGAGCCGGAGGTCTCCCAGGGAACGATCCTGCAGCTGGAACTCCTCGATCACGCCGATGTCGGGATCCACCGTGCGGTTCCAGACTACACCGTACTCGTCCCGCCAGTGACCGGGCCGCACTTCTTGCCAGGCATCGTCGGTGAGCGGCTCGACGTAGTAGAGGTGGCTCTGCATCCACTCGGGCAGCTCCGACGCCGGAATGCCCACCGTTGTCGACAGCCTCTGCGCCGCCGGGATAGTCAGGGCGATGTGCCAGGGCACGCGATCAGGCCGCTCGTGGGCCACTGCCTGCGCCACCCTCTCTCTGCGGGTCATTCTCCGCCCCCCTGTCATCGGATGATCCGGGGAACCCGGGCCAAGATGGCCGCCACCACCTCGTACACGATGGTCCCCAGGTTGGCGGCGACCTCATCCACGGATATGGTAGCGTCGCCCTGGCGGCCGATCAACACCGCCTCATCGCCCGCGGCCACATCCGGCACCCCAGTGACGTCCGCCATCGTCTGGTCCATGCAGATGTTGCCCAGGATGGGACAGCGCTTGCCTCCAATCAACACCTGGCCCCAATTCCGCGGCGACCGCCGGAAGCCATCGCCGTACCCGACCGGCAGAACCGCCACCTTGGTCGGCTCGGCGGTCTCGAAAGCGCGGCCGTAGCCCACCCGATTCCCGGGCCCGACCCACTTCACTTGCGCCACCGTCGTCTTGAATGAGAGAGCGGGCCGGAACCCCGCCGGCAAAGATGCCTCGGGCGACGGGCTGAGACCATAGAGCCCTATAGCCGTGCGCACCATGTCCAACCGTGCCTCTGGCAGGCGCATGGACGCCGCGGTGTTGGCGGCATGGGCTACCGGCGGCCGCAGGCCGGCCTGCTCCAGCCCCATCAGCAGGTCGCGGAAGCGAGAAAGCTGCATGTGGGCATGGGACAGGTCGCCGGCGTCGGCACTGCCGAAGTGGGTGAAGACACCTCGCACCTCAAGCCCCGGTAGGTCGCGCAGTCGCTCCAGAAAGCCGGGCACCTCCTCGGGGCTGAGCCCCAGCCGGGAGAGGCCTGTGTCGACCTTCACGTGCACCACCGCGGTCGTGCCCAGGTCGCGAGCGGCGCGGAAGAGCGCTTTCGCCATGTCCCAGTCGTAGAGAGCACAGGATACGCCCTCCGCCACCGCCTCGCGCGCCTGCCAGGGCGGGGTGTAGCCCAGAATCAGGATCTCCTCCGTCACCCCGGCCCGGCGCAGCGTGCGCGCTTCACTAAGGCAGGCGACAGCGATGGCATCGGCGCCGTTCTCCAGCACCACGCGCGCCATTCGCTCCGCTCCGTGCCCGTAGGCGTCCGCCTTCAGCACCGCCATCAGCGGCACTCCGCACGTCTCGCGGATGATGCGGGTGTTGTGCGCCAGCGCCTCGACGTCCACCTCAATCCACGTGGGCCGGTCGGGGCGCCTCTCGACAGGATGCCCGTCGTCTGACGGCGGACTTGCGGTCGCGCCGGGGCCCTCGCCCAGCCGCTGCAGCACGCCGTCCAGACCGAGGTCGGCGCCGCCGCAGAACAACACGCGATCACCCGGCCTCAGGATCTTCGCCAAGGAACGCTCCAGGTGTTCGGCCGAGTAGCTGTCGTGGGCGTCATGTCCCGCCTCCCGCAGAGCACGCGCCACCGCTGAACCACCCTCACCCAGCCCCCAGAAGCCGTCGGCGTGGGCTCGCACTGCCTCAGCGAAGAGGCTTAGGCCCTCTGGCCCCCACGCCTCCGCGCCGGCAAGAACAACGTACCGGCCCCCGGCAGGCGCGCCCCTCAGCGCCGCCTCCACGTCGGCCGCCGCGTCGGCGACCCGGCCCACCTCGGTGTCATCTACGAGCTTCACGCCAGAGCGACCAGCGAGGGGCCGCATGTAGCCGTCGACCGGCTCATACCGGCCCAGTGCTGCTACCGCGTCCTCAAGGTCGAGACCACAGTGCAGACCGAGCGCCACCGCCGCCGCTGCGTCGCCCGCGAACCGCTCCGAGTGTAGCGCCACGCTGCCC
>JAAYAV010000172.1 GCA_012719195.1 Anaerolineae bacterium
CTACGACTTCCTCTGGCTCAACAACGACGGCCCCGTGCCCTGGGACAAGCGCGGCCGCACCACTGACATGGGCCACGCCGAGTGGCTGGAAGACGCCTCCGACCGCCGCGAGATCGTGCCCAGCCCGTTCCGCACCGTCGAGGACGTCCTCGCCTTCGACGCCGCCGAGGAGTACGGCCTGCCCGACTCCGCCTCCCTCGTGGAGCACTTCCGCACCGCACACGCCACTGCACAAGCGGACAATCCCAGCATGCTCGTTCCCGGTGGCTACTACAAGACCATCGTCTCCGGCTGCATCCAGGCCTTCGGCTGGGAGATGTTCCTCTCTGCCGTGGGGGCCGACCCCCAGGGGTTCGATCGCGTCCTAGAGGGCATATTCCGCCTCACCGAGCACCACCTGCGCGCCTGGGCCAAGACCGGCATCCCCGCCTTCATCTCGCACGACGACATGGTGTGGAGCCAAGGCGCCATCTTCCGACCCGCCTGGTACCGGGAGCACATCTTCCCCCGCTACCGCCGCCTCTGGTCCATCCTACACGACGCCGGCATCCCCGTGCTCTTCTGCTCCGATGGAGACTTCACCGAGTTTGTGGACGACCTGGCGGACGCCGGCGCCGACGGCTTCATCTTCGAGCCCCTCACCAGCCTGGAGTACGTTGCGGAGAAGTACGGCGACACCAAGGTGATAATCGGCAACGCCGACACCCGCATCCTCACCTTCGGCGGTCGCGAGGACATTCGCAGGGAGGTGAAGCGCTGCATTGACCGGGGGCGCGACTGCCCCGGCTTCTTCATGGCCGTCGGCAATCACATGCCGCCCAACATCCCCCTCGACAGCGCCCTGTACTACCTAGACTGCGTCAGGGAGATGTCGGCGCGTTAGTGGGACCATGGACAGCGGCCTGCATGCTCGCTATCATTGTCCTGGGCGAACTGCATTCCCATCATAGCCACGGGCCCGCCGGCGACCTAGCGGTCCTCGCCGTGCCCCCGTCGACGCAGGCGGGCGGCACTCACGTGGTGGAGGTATGGGATGGACCCTCTTCGTCCTCTGCCAGTGGCTCCCGCCACTGCTCGCCTGCACCCCCTTCTCTTCCTACTGCCCCTCGCCTTCCTCACCCTGGCGTGCATGACAGCCGAGACGGGCATGAAGATCGCCGTCGGGCCGGACGGCGCCGAGCAGTACACCGTCCGCCAGTCAGTGGAGCTATCACCCGCCTACCTCGCTGCCGCCCGACAGGCAAACCAGGACCTCGCCGCCGACCATGTGGCGGCCGGCCGTGCTGCCCCCAAGGATCTTTTCCCCACCGGTTCGCTGGAGATGTTCGCCGAGGGTGCTGCCGATCGTCGGGCGGAGGGCGCCACCGTCACTGAGACCGCCACGGGGCTCACTTCCACCAAAACTGAGCCGCTGGAGGACCTACTGGCGCGCATTGCCGGCGAGACCGAGCCGGTGGTGCAGGTGGATCGAACCGACCCTGATGCGCCCCGCTATGTGGTCCAGATGACCTTGCCCGCCATGGACTTTGATCTGGACTCACTTGAGCGAATGCGGCGGGAGGGCATCGGAGACAAGCCGGCCATCGAGACCATCGACCCGAGCAAGGTCGCCGACGAGGAAGGACTCATCAACGGAGCCATCGCCGCCCTCGCGAAGTGGGCGGGCGGAGAGGCCATCGCCCTGGACGAATGGTACTCCAACCGCGTGATGGTGGCGGCCGGGCTGCCTGTCTTTCGCTATGAGATCGAGCTGCCGGGCGAGATCGTCCTGGCCGAGGTAGACGGCAAGCCTGCCGGCGCTATCTCCGGCGGGATCTTCACGCTGACGGTGGACGAGGCATTCCTGCGCCGCTTCGGGACCTCGGAGCACTACCTGCGAGTGGAGTCCGCCGCCGGCTGTCAGAACTACTGCCAGGTGGAGTTCGACAAGCGGCAACCGGAAGGGCTCACCTTCGATGCCGGCACCGGCACCTACCCCGATTCGTGCACGTGCTGGTGCAGCAACAGCGACGCCGAACGGGTCCCCTGCTGGGAGGGCGACTGCGCGGCGGACTGCGCGGCCCGCTTCGACCACGGCATTTGGGACGGCACGAGTGAACACCCCGACTGCGAGTGCATCTGCGACAAGGGCTGGGAGATGAGGGACGCCGTCTGCCTGGCCTGCGAGGCCATCTGCAAGGCGGATGACGCCCGCGCCTCCCACGACCCGGCGGCCAGCCAGCCCAACGACTGTGCCTGCAAGTGCAGCGGCGAACTGATGCGCTACGAGGACGGGAAAGGCTGCACCTGTGTTCCCGGAGCGGTGCCCGCCGCGGGCGACAAGTGCGTCTGCCCACCCGGCTTCGAGCCC
>JAAYAV010000173.1 GCA_012719195.1 Anaerolineae bacterium
GCCTCTCTGTCACCCGAGGGCAGGGACGACGCCCTGCCCTCGGAACCACCACGTCGGCGTCCCCTACCGCCTACCTCCGGGTGACCAGCGGAAGGTAGGTCATCGGCGACTGCTCCACCGCGGCGTCGGCGCTGGTGATCTGGATCGGGGCCATCCCAGGCACATCCTTGTTGTGCTCCCAGAGGCTCCAGATGGCGTTGCCCCAGCCACGGAGGTGCGAGAAGAGCCCGTCCGTCTGCACGATGTAGGGCGGATCTCCCCCGGCACCAGTTCCGACCAGTGTGCCGCCGGTTCCGTTGATCTCGTCGCGCAGGAACTCGATGTACTCCCGGGTCGAGGTCTGGTAGTGCAGTCCTACCTCCACCTTGGTGGCGCCCAGCGGAAGGCCGGAGAGCAGGATATGATCGTAGCCTCCGGCGTACTCAGCCGCGGTGAAGTACGTCGGGGCCGAAAGCCCCTGATAGACCGGGTCGGCCAGCCGTTCTGCGGAGGCGGCCACGTCAAACCCCCGGGGTGGGATACGGTTGTCCTTGTACCGGCCGGTTGTGAGCGTGAAGTGGAATGTCTGCTGCTCGCCGGTAAGGGTGCTGCTGCCCTTGGCCTCGAAGACGAGCCGATCGTCGTAACGCTCGTTGGGCCCTAGAGACGGGCTCCCGGCGACGCCCGGCTGCCCCTTAAGCATTCCGACAGCGGCGTCGTACGGGTTGACCTCGTAGACGAGATCAGCCCCATCGAAGACCTTGACATTGACGAACATCCGCCGCCCCTCGGGGTAGCCCGTCAGCAGCTTGTGCCCGGTGTGGTTCTGGATTCGGAAGCTGAGCGTGCCCAGGTTGTTCAGGTAGGTAGCCGCCTCGATGCTAGCGGCTCGGCTGAGCGTCTGTATCGAGCGTCCGGCGCCCGCCTGGAGGGAAGTCCAGTCGAGCGGCGCGCCCTGAGTCAAGTCCAGCGTAAGCGTCCCCGGGTTTCCGAGGAGCGCAGCGTTGGTGGGATCGTAGCTCAGCGACGTCGGAACCGTGCTGGCTAGCACCGTAGCCACCCAATGGCCGCCGCCCGTCAGGTCATGCAGCGGCTGCCCGCTGTTGGGGTGCTCGGTACTGCCGCTGGGCCGCATGACGGCCGAGGCCGCGCCCGAAGCGGCACCCGAAACGTCACGCATGTGGCAATCCTGGCAGGACGCGATGACGTTGCCCGGTCGCGAAGTCTCGAACACCGACGGAGCGAAGGAGCCGGTGCCGGCCGCCCCACCTTCTTGTCCGTAGTCGGACAGCATGAACTCGGAGAACGTACGCTCGGCGTGGTAGTAGGCATAGGCAGGCTGGACCTCGGTGGGAAGCGGCTGGGTCGGATCCGCCCCCTGGTTGGCCAACGCGCCATTGGAGATGTCGTGGCAGGTACCGCAGAAGTAGCGGCTCTTGTGGAACCGGCTGTAGCCGGGAGGGTGCGGCCCTCCCGCATCAGCAAATGGACCACGGTAGTTGCCCGCGGCGGCCACGTACATCTGGCCGGAGGTCGCCTCGGTGTATGTGTCGGGCGGCATATAGGCGGCGTCGAAGAAGGGCGAGTTGTTGAACATCTGCACCGCCGCCGAGGCGGCCCGGTCCTGTACCAGGGTATTGGTCAGCGCCGTGTGGGACGCGGTGGTGGCTTCGTCCCAGTACACGCCTTCCGGAGAGGTCCCCTCTCGCGTTCCGGCAAAGGTGAACTCGAAGTGAGGATCGTAGAGGCGGTGGCATAGGTCACAGCTGACACCTTCATAATCATAGCCGCTGAAGTTGATCGCGTTCGCGCTGGAGTTGCCACGGAGCCATCCCATCGGGAAGTGGCAGCGCACGCACATGTCGGCGGCGTTCGGGTTGCCGAGGGCCCAGATCGAGTCCTGCGCCGCCACCACCAGGCTGGCGAAGAAGATCGGATCCCGGGCAGACTGGGACATCACCGAACCCTCCCAGTTCAGGCCCGGCTCCTCGGGAGGAGACATGTAGTAGTAGTCAAAGTGGCAGTTGCAGCCGGTAGCGGACTGGAAGGTGAGCGCTCCGTTCGGCTGCGTTCCAGGCATACGGAGGTTGGGGTCGGTGGCGACGTCCACCGGGGTCCAGGCGCTGACGGAGACCACTCCGGCGAGGGCGGCAAGTAGGGCAACCAACAACACAAGGATCCGTCTTGCCTCTAGCATGGCACATCACTCCGTTAACACTGACAGCAAACGCTACAGAGGTGACCTAGAGGTTTCCCCGGGCAGAACCGCAAACCGGGGTAGCGAGGATCGACCCGAGGGGCCGGCTCGTCAGGCCGCGTCCCCGGGCGCTGGTTTCTAGCACGTTTCAGAGGATCGGCCAACCTCCTTCACTTCGCACACGAGGGAGGGGCATGATGCCCCGTCCATACCAGGCGACGCTGCAGACAGCTGACTCCCAGAGTAGAATACCATACTGGACCAGTCAAGTAGTCACCCACCGA
>JAAYAV010000174.1 GCA_012719195.1 Anaerolineae bacterium
GATGACGATGACGGCGGATACGAGGCACTCTAGTCCCCGCCGGACCCATTGATCCCTAGATGCGACTGAGGAAGGTATCCATTGGCGATTACTGCTGAAATGGTGAAGGAACTGCGCCAGAGTACCGGCGCCGGCGTGCTGGAATGCCGGAAGGCCCTCGAGGCCTGTGAAGGCGACATGGACAAGGCAATGCAGCGCCTACGCGAGAAGGGCCTGGCAGCCGCCGAGAAGCGTTCCGGCCGCGCGGCCAACCAGGGTGTGATCGGGTCGTACATTCACACCGGTAGCCGCGTTGCCGGCCTGATCGAGGTCAACTGCGAGACAGACTTCGTTGCCCGCACGGATGAGTTCCAGGAGATGGCTCACGAACTAGCCATGCAGGTGGTCGCCGCTCGCCCGCGCTGGGTGAACGCCGAGGACGTGCCGGCCGACGTGCTCGAGGCCGAGAAAGGGATCTACCGCAAGCAGGTTCTAGCTGAAGGCAAGCCCGAGAACATCGTTGAGCGCATCGTCACGGGCAAGGTGGAGAAGTTCTACGATCAGTACTGCCTGTTGCGCCAGCCGCACTTCCGCAACCCGGACGTTACCGTCGGCGACTACGTGAAGGAGCAGACGGCCAAGATGGGCGAGAACGTGATCGTGAGGCGCTTCGTGCGCTACGAGGTCGGGGAGACAGACTAATCCCGGCAAACAAGGAGCCCCGCCCTCCCCAGGGCGGGGCCAATGCTAGGAGGGCCTGATGGCTCCGGCAAAGTACAAGAGGGTACTGCTCAAGATTGGCGGTGAGGCGCTGGCGGGGCCGGAAGGCTTTGGCATCGACCCGCACATGGCCGAGGAAGTCGCCACCAAGATCAAGACGGTCATCGACCACGGGGTGCAGGTGGCGGTGGTCCCCGGTGCGGGCAACATTTGGCGCGGTCGTGACGGACTTGCCCACGGCATGGAGCGATCCACTGCCGATCACATGGGTATGCTGGCCACCGTCATGAACGCCCTCGCCCTACGAGACGCGCTGGAGCGTCTCGGCATCGAGACCCGCGTGCAGACCGCCATCGAGATGACTGCCATTGCCGAGCCCTACATCCGTCTTCGCGCCATCAGCCACCTAGAACGCGGCCGCGCCGTCATCATCGGGGCGGGTACCGGCAACCCCTACTTCACCACGGACACCGCCGCCGCCCTGCGCGCCATGGAGATCGGCGCCGAGGTGCTTATCAAAGCCACTAAGGTAGACGCCGTCTACTCCGAGGACCCCAAGAAGAACCCCAACGCCCAGCGCTTCGACACCCTGACCTACATCGATGCCCTCAACATGCGCGTCGGAGTGCTGGACAGTACCGCCATATCGCTTTGCATGGAGAATGATCTGCCCATCATCGTGGTCGATCTCTGGCAGCCCAACAGCGTAGAGCGCGTCATTATGGGCGAGAAGATCGGCACCACCATCAGGGCCTGACCCTATCGCAAATAGAAGGATCACAACCCGGAGGATAGACCCATGGTAGCCGATGTAGAACGCGAAGCTCGCGGCAGAATGGAAGCCGCCATCGAGTCACTCCGAGCCGACCTCGCCGCGATTCGCACCGGTCGCGCCGCCCCGGCCCTGCTGGACAAGGTGCGGGTGGACTACTACGGCACCCCGACCCCATTGCAGCAGGTGGCCGGCATCTCGGTTCCAGAGCCCAACCAGCTACTCATTCGCCCTTGGGAACGAAGCACGCTCAACGCCATTCAGAAGGCGATCCTAGCCAGCGACCTCGGGCTAACGCCCAACAACGACGGCCAGGTGATCCGCCTCGTGATCCCGTCGCTTACCGAGGAGCGTCGGCGCGATCTGGTGAAGCAGGTGCAGCGCCGCGTCGAAGAAGGCCGCGTCGCCATCCGCAACATCCGACGTGACTCCCTCAGCGACGTGAAGGACCTGGAGAACGAGAAGGAGATCACCGAGGACGACTTCTTTGACGCCCGCGACCGCCTGCAGAAGATGACCGACGAGCTCATCAAGCGGCTTGAGGACGTGGGTCGGGAGAAGGAACAGGAGATCCTGCAGGTCTAGGAGGGGGTCTTGGCGGAAGAGCCGCCGATCGCCAACGTTCCGGCTCATGTGGCCATCATAATGGACGGCAACGGCCGCTGGGCCAGCCGTCGTGGGCTGCCGCGTGCTGCCGGCCACCGGGCCGGGACGCAGAACATCCGGCCCCTGCTGGAGGCCGCGGCTGAGTTCGGCGTCCAGTACCTGACCATTTGGGCTTTCTCCACCGAGAACTGGGTGCGGCCCAAAGAGGAAGTCGGCGCTCTCATGCGCCTGCTGCTGGAGTCCCTGGACCGCTGGCTACCCGAGTTGCACGAGAAGGGCGTACGCCTCCTCCACATCGGCAATCTGGACCGCCTGCCCCTCGGGCTGCAGGATAGAATCCGCCAGGCTATCGAGCTTACCCACAGCAACAACCGCATCACCCTGACCGTGGCCTTTGACTATGGCGGGCGCGACGAGTTGGTGCGTGCCGTGCGCCGGCTCATCGCCGACGGCGTCCAGTCCGCCGATGTCACTGAAGACCTGATCGGCTCCTACCTGGATACGGCCGACCTCCCCGAACCGGATCTGGTGATCCGGACGGCCAACGAGTTTCGCACCTCCAACTTCATGATCTGGGAGACGGCCTACTCCGAGTACTACATCAGCCCCGTGCTCTGGCCCGACTTCGACCGAGCGGAGCTGTATCGCGCTCTCAGCGACTACTCCCATCGGGAGCGCCGCTTCGGCGGCCTCCGGCCCGTCTCCACCAGCCCGCACCGGCAGCAGTGATGTCCAGACCGGCGGCGCACCCTTCGCGTCCATGCTGAAGACGCGCATTCTCACGGCTGTGGTTCTGCTGCCCGTCGTGGCAGCGTTCGCCTGGCTGGGGCATCCGTGGCTCACTTTGCTGCTTGCCGCCGCGCTGGGGGGTGGCGGCTACGAGTTTGGGCGTCTGGGCCTGCGTGACGGTCACCAGGTCTGGCCCGTCCTCTGCGGTGTGTCGCCGGTGCTTCTGGCCCTCGATGCCGGCTTCGCCAACGGGCAATATCGTGGGCTCCTGGTGGCTCTCACCCTCATCGGCTGGGCCGTCTGGTACGTCCTCCACGCTCGCAGTGCCACCCGCACCGAGGCCTTCGCCATCAGCGCCCTCGCCTCACTCTACGTGGGCTTCCTGGGGGCACACCTGGTAGCGCTGCGCCAACTCGGCCAGGGACTATCCTGGCTGGCCCTCGCCGTGGTGACGGTGTGGATCAGCGATAGCGGCGCCTTCTTCGCCGGCCAAGCCGTCGGCCGACACCACCTCGCCCCCCACTTGAGCCCCAAAAAGACCTGGGAGGGTGCCGTCGGCGGCCTTATCACCGGTGTCCTCGGAGGCATGGCCGTGGCCGCCGTGGGTGGCCTGCCCCTCGAGCACGGCGCCGCGGTGGGCCTGCTCGTGGGCGTAGTCTGTCCCTTCGGCGACCTCATCATCTCCATGCTCAAGCGGCAGGCCCAGGTCAAGGACTCCGGCGCCCTCTTCCCCGGGCACGGAGGCCTGCTGGACCGCCTCGACACGTTGTTCTTCGTCGCTCCTTTGGCTTACTACTATGCCACTCTGGTGGCGGGAGCCGTCTAGCGGCCGCTAACGCCGCACCTTCAGCAGCATTCGCAGGGTCTCGCGTAGTTGCTCTACCTCGACTGCCGTGCCCGAGTCCAGGCAGCGGGCGATCTCGCCGTCCACCAGGCGCGTGCCTACCTCCTCCAGGGCCGCCCGAGCGGCGAGGTACTGCGTCAGGACATCGCTGCAGGATCGCCCCTCCTCAAGGAGTCGCTGCAGGCCCCGTACCTGGCCTTCCACCCGGCGCAGCCTCACTACCAGGTCACGGGTCGGTCCGTCGGTGTCTCTCCTGGGTGGTGTCACTTCTGCGGACGCCATCGGTCACTCCTCTCTTGCTTTCTCGCCTTCTGCTGCTATAATAGCAATACCCGGTCAGGGTATGCCAACGCCGGGGGCACGATTGGTCAGAACGGCAACTGTGATCAAAGCCGATGGAGGATAGGGAATGCCCATATACGAATATGAGTGCGGGAACTGCGGTCGCCATTTCGAGAAGTTCGTACTCAGCCCGCAGGCCGCCGCTCCCAAGTGCCCGGTCTGCGGCGCCGAGAACGTGAAGAAGAGCGTGTCCTCTTTCGCCACGTCCGGTCGCGGCAGCGTGGGCGGCGCGAGCTCCTGCATGCCCAGTGGTTGAGGCCCCCGCCGACGCTGAGAGCAGTTGGCTCTCATAGGCAGACGAGGCTGGGTTCCCGTTGCTGGAGCCCGGCCTCGCGCGTTGTTTCCGTCAGAAGTTGACTGGGGCGAGGTACAGGCCTAGCCTTGGTGCCATCCGCTGTAGCAAGGGATGCGCCCATGCCGAACGACATTCTGGACGTCAAGACCCTCTTTGGGAGCTGGCCTAAGCGCCCTCTCGACATCTCGCCGGACGAGCTCGTTGCCAGCCTGCGCTCTCACGGAATCGGCCGCGCTATCACCCTCTCCACGGCTGCCGCGCTCTACGATGAGCGGTCCGGCAACGAGGAGACCTGGGCCCAGTGTGAGTCCCGGCCGGAGCTCATTCCCGCCTGTACTCTGCATCCGAGCAACTACCTGGCGTCGGAGCAATCGGTGGCTGCCCTCGCCGAGCGTGGCTTCCGGGTGTTCCGCTTCCTCAACCGGCTGGAGGGCTACAGCCTCGGTCTCTACTGCGTTCGCCAGCTAATGCACGACCTGGCCGAGGTGGGCATGCCCTGCATCGTCGACGCCGGCTCGCTGGACGATCCCCACCGGATCGCCCGGCTCACGGCCGACACCGGTGCCACCGCGGTCATCACCGGCCTTGGCTACACCTTCGAGGCCGAGGTCATCGCCCTGGCTAAGGATTACCCGCGCACCTACTTCGATGCCGGGCGGCTTACCAGCCCAGACGGCATCGCCCTCTTCTGCCGTGAAGTCGGCGCCCACCGTCTCGTGTTCGGCTCCGACTACCCCGCCGACGACATTCTGCCCTCTCTACTTCTCCTGGAGCACGCCGAGATCAGTGAGGCCGAGCGGGCCCGCATCGCGTCCGGGAACATGGAGGAGTTGCTGTCGCTATGATCTCATCCTTGCCCAAGATCGACGTGCACGTCCACTGCGGGCCATACAACGTCACCCTCATCCGGGACACCGACTTCGATGGTTTGACGGAGCGCATAATGCCGCCGGCCAACATCGAGATCGCCTGCATATCGCACACGGAGTCGGTGTTTCACGAGATGGCGGGCGGAAACGCCAAGCTGGCCGAGGCGCTGGAGCACTATTCTCAGCTCCGCGGCTACATCTACGTGGATCCCCACCGAGTCGAGCAGTCCATCGCCGAGATCGAGCGGTACGCCGATCATCCTCAGTTCGTTGGGATCAAGAGCCGCAATGAGTACCATGGGGTGCCCTTCAACGGGCCGGAGTACCGGCGCATCCTGGACACCGCCGAGAAGCACGGGCTGGCGATGCTTCACCACACTTTCGGGGTTGACGTGGCCCGTCAGATGGCGGCTGTCATGCCGGACTACGAGATCAACTTCATCATCGCCCACTCCGGTGGCGGCGCCTTCCGGGCCGTGGCGGAACTCTTCGCCGACATCCCCAATGCCTTCATGGATCTCTGCTCAAGCATCATCGAGCGGGGCAAGGCCCGAGCCGTGGCCGATCTCGTGGGGGTCGATCGGATGGTCTTCGGGAGCGACATGAACTTGATTAGTCCCTTCTGGACCATCGGCATGTTCGAAGAGGGCGGCTTCAGCGAGGACGAGCTACGACGCATGTACTGGGATAACGCCAGCCGTATCCTTCGGCTCAACTAGCGGCAACTGGTACAGGCCACACGGGAGGGCCTCAGCGCGACCAGATCCCCAGGCCCTCCCGCCGAGCCAGCCCCTCCAGGTCGTAGAACCACCCGGCGTAGCGCACGTCCGGGGGGTACTCGCGCCCGTCCGCCATCCCCTGACGGATCAGCTCCGCGTTCACCATGACGCCATCCACCCAGACATAGCGCAGCAAACGTCCATACTGATCGGTGTCACTGATGTCGCGCTCCAGGTGCACCTCGCGACCGGCGACCATCTCCTGGTTGAAAGCGGTGGCTTCGTTGCCCCCGGGCTCGCCGGCCTGCCGGGTGGACTCCACTTCGGGCGCGTCCAGGCCGATGTAGCGCACCAGACTCCGCCTTCCATCTAGCTCGACGCGAACGGTGTCGCCGTCAATGACCTGTACCACGCGGGCTACTTCCATTCCCGTAGGCGTCGCCGAGATCACGACCGCGGGCGCAAACGCGCCGGAGGAGAAGGTCGGGCTGGGCCGCGCCGAGGAACTGCTGCCGGATGCGGAGGCAGCGGGAGTGGGAGTAGCGGTGCGCTCGGGTGAGGTCACTTCACCGCCGGGCTCGGGCAGGCCGGACCGCTGCCACAGCACGGCGACCAACAGCAGGACCAGCACCGCCAAGTACTGCCACTGCCTGGATGAGGCCCTACCCGGGCTCGGTCGCCGCGCCCTACTCATCGTGAGCCATCCTCACTCCCCCCATCGTGGAGCCTCGAAGCGATACGCTCGAGCGCCCGATAGCGACGGCCCCTTGACCACATAGCCAAGGGGCCGGTTCTTCTCCGTCTGGCGTCGAGTGCCTAAAGTCGGGCGCCCGAGTCCCGGTCTAGGTACAGGGTGGCACAGTTGTGGCGCCGCAGGATGGTCGCCGGGCAAGCCGTGCTCACCGGGTCAAACACCGTGGCGCGCGCCGCTTCGGCCTTGGTGGCGGCCGGTACCATGCAGAAGACGCTGTTGGCGCTGACGATGGCCGGTATGGTCATGGTAATGGCCGTCGTCGGGACCGCGTCCAGGCTAGCGAAGCAGCCATCGTGCACCTGCTGCTCCCGGCTACGCAGATCCAGCTCCACCAGCTTTGCCTTGACCGGGTCGCTGAAGTCCGCCACATGCGGATCGTTGAAGGCGATGTGGCCGTTCTCGCCGATGCCGATGCAGGCGATGTCGAGCGGGTTAGCTTCCAGAAGCTCGGAGTAGCGACGGCACTCTGCCTCTGGATCAGCGGCGTTGCCGTTCATGAAGTGAACGGTCCCCGGCTTCACCGCATCCAGCAGGTGGCGGCGAATGTAGTTGCCGAAGGCCTGAGGAGCATCGCTCGGCAGCCCGACGTACTCGTCGAGGTGGAAGGCGACGACCTTGCTCCAGTCGATACCCTGCTCCAGCGCCAGGGCCGTGGTGAAGTCGTCCTGAGAGGGAGCGGAGGCGAACACCATCACCACCCGGCCCTTCTCGGCGATGACCTTGCGCATCTTCGCTGCCACGTCGTGGGCAGCCGCGGCGCCCAACCCGCTACGGTCGGCGAACACTTCCACGTTCAGGTTGTCGGCTTTGAACGCCCTCACCGTAGAGGGCCGCTCGGAAACAGCGGACATTTGAACCTCCAAGGAGTTCTGCTGTACATCTCACACAGACTAGTGCCGGTGTCGGTTCCGGGCAAGTAGGCTTCGCCCGCGGCGCCGCGACCGGAGCGGGCTAGAGCGTCCGCTTGCGGGACCACTGCTTGCACAGGTGCCAGAGATGGACGCCGTCCCGCTCCGGCACCAGGAGTCCTTCTCCCGACACGGTGCAGTAGCCCACCCAACCGCGGCTGGCCATCCGGCTTACCCGAGAGTGGCCGAAGTGAGTGCAGGTCGCACAGCAGCGCAGGTTGAGGCGGTGCCGCCGGGAGAGCTGCGAGGCGAAGTCGGCCATCCGGTAGTCCGGCCAGGCGGACATGGCGCCCTGGTCCTCCATCTCGTAAGCGATCCTCTCGCCGTCCAGCTCCAGGATCCACTGGCCCTCTTCGCTGAGGATCGTCGCCGCTGCCGTGCCTTCGCCCCGCTCGACTCGCACCGCATGGGGCTTCTCGTCCGTGCCCAGATGCTCCGTGCCGCGCCGGAAGGCGTCCTCCAGAATGAGGCTGCGGCGGCCGCGCTCGATGAAGTGCCGTACCGAGGCGGCCACGGCGATCAGGCCGGTGCCCGCGGCTAGCCAGCGGAAGAGCCCGATCTCGGAAATGACATAGCCGAAGACGAGTATCACCGTGATGATCACGAAGGCCAAAGCTACTCGCTGGGCTCTGGCTTCCGTCCCGGCTGGCCCGGTAGCACGAACGGTAGGACTCGCTCCCCTGGACGGGGCGGCCGATCGCTTACGGCTCAATGACCACCTTCACCACGTTATCGCGCTTATCCTCGAGCATCTTCATCGCGGCGGGAACCTCGTCCAGCTCCACACGGTGGGTCATTAGCGGCAGCACGTCTATCCGGCCGCTGCCGACCAGGTCAAGCAGGGGTCCGTATCCGCGCGGGAAGCCCTGGGAGCCGAACATCTCCATCTGCCCGAACTTGAAAGTGATGATGCGGATGGTGGCGGCATCGCGGGCGAAAGACCCGGCCACCACTAGCCTACCTTCCTTGCGCAGCATCTCGCAGGCCTGCGGCAAGGTCTCGTCCTGATCGCCGCCCACACACTCGATGACCGTGTCCACGCCCGTGCCGCCGGTCAGTTCGCGCGTGAAGGCCACGGCGTCCTGGCGCGTCACGTTGACGGTGTAGTCCGCGCCCAGCCGCTTGGCCAGGTCCAGGCGGTAGTCGAGCTTGTCGGTGGAGATGAGGGTAGCTCCGCTGAGCTTGGCGGCCATCATGGCCGACAGCCCAATGGGTCCGCACCCCTGCACCACCACCGTCTCCCCGGCCTGCGCCTTGGCCTTGCCGGTGGCGGCGTGGTAGCCGATGCCGAATGGCTGCGCGAGCGCCCCCTGGGCCATGCTCAACTTGTCCGGCAGGGGATAGCTGTAGAAGTCATCGCCCAGGAGGGCCACGTACTCGGCGTAGGCGCCATTGGTCGCGAAGCCGGCGCCCTTCCGCTCCGGGCAGGCCTTGTAGTCGCCGCGCTGGCAAGCAGCACACGCGCCACACACGCGGCCGCCGGTGTGGCAGATGCGGTCGCCCACCTTGTAGCGCGTGACCTTCGGCCCCGCCGCCACCACCGTGCCGGCGAACTCGTGTCCCAACACCACCGGGTACCGCTTAACGCTTGGGTGGATGCCCCAGTACGCCTCAAGGTCGGACCCGCACATGGCGCAGGCACCCACCTTCAGGAGTATCTCGTGAGGCCGAATCTCCGGTACCGGCAGTTCCTCTACCGTCAGACGGCCGGGCTCCTGCAGCACCACGGCCTTCATTGACTTCGGAATAGCTGACATGCATCGCTCCATCGGGCACGGTGTTTGCGCACGCTTTGCGCCTCCAGCCCATTGTCGGCAATCACGACTGCCCGTGCAACCACCTCGTGTGCTCCAAGCCGGCACATGACGCGGCCGGTACCGGCTCGGCCGCATGACAATGTTATCGAAGCAGTCTACAATGGCCTTCAGTTGGGGCGCACGGCGCCCCTGTCACTTCGGGAGGCGAAATGGCCAAGGATTCCATGACCGCGCGCGAACGCTGGCAAGCCGTACTGACCGGCCAGAAACCCGATCGCGTGCCACTCAACTACCGCGCCACGTCGGAGTTCACCGATTCCATGTTGCGACTGCTCGGCTGCGACCTGGACGGTATGTACGAACGGCTTCACATCGATCGAGTGGTGGGAGCCAGCGGCGACTATGTCGGGCCGCCGACCCCGGCTGATACCGACGTCTTCGGCTGCCGCTATGCTTATGTCGACTATGGCACCGGCAGATACCACGAGTGCGTCTACGGCCCACTGGCCCAGTACTCCACTCTCGCCGAGATCGAGGCCAACTACACCTGGCCCGACCCCGACTGGTGGGACTACTCCGAGGTGGCGGCAAGGGTCAAAGGCTGGGATGACCAGCCCGTGTCTGCCGGAGGCTCGGAGCCATTCCTCACCTACTGTCACCTCCGCGGGCAGCAGCAGGCCTACATGGACCTCATCGAGAGCCCCGACATGGTGCACTTCTGCCTGGGCAAGCTCTATGACCTCTGCTACACCAACACCCAGCGCATCTACGAGCAGATACCCGGCCGGGTCACCTTCACTTCGGTGTCGGAAGACATGGGGACTCAGGAGAGCCTGCTCTTCTCGCCCGGGCAGATCCGCGAGTTCTTCTTGCCCCACATGAAACGGATGATGGATCTCGTGCACCAGGGCGGTGGCTACACCATGACTCACAGCGACGGCGCGGTCCGAGCCATCATCCCCGAACTCATTGACCTGGGAATGGACGTGCTCGACCCGGTCCAGTGGCGCTGCCGGGGCATGGAGCGCGTGGGCCTGAAGCGTGACTTCGGCGACCGCATCGTCTTCCACGGGGCCATGGACAACCAGTACACCCTCGCCTTCGGCAGCGAAGAAGAGATCCGCCAGGAGGTGCGCGACAACATCCGCATACTCGGCGCGGGCGGCGGCTTCATCCTCGGCCCCTGCCATAACATTCAGCCGGTCACGGCGCCCGAGCTGGTGGTCGCCATGTACGACGAGGCCTACATCTCCGGCAGGATGTGATCTGCCGGCTCCGGATCCGCCC
>JAAYAV010000175.1 GCA_012719195.1 Anaerolineae bacterium
GCCCGGACCAGCAACTCCTCGATGCCGGCCACCGCTGCTCCCGGCTCCATCTGCACCTCAATCATTCCGCCGCCTCCTGCCCCGGTGCTACACCGCCGGGCGCCGGCTCCGCCTCGGTCTCCGCCCCGTTCCCCGGGCTCGGCGCAGGGGCCGCTGCCTCCGAACCGTCCACGGTAGTGCGGCGGTTGTCAGGACGCTGCTCCACCAGGCTGCCGTTGGGATACTGCACCCGGGGGTGGAAGACGCCCTGCAGCGCATTGACGAATGACACCTTGATGGCAGCAATGTCGTGCAATGTAAGGGGACACTCGTCCAGCTCCCCCTCTAGGATGCGGTCGTCCACGATGCGCTCCACCAACCGCGACAGCTCATCGGCGTTGGCCGGCCGGGCGGCGCGAGCGCTGGCCTCACAGGCGTCGGCGAGCATCAGAATCGCCGTCTCCTTCGTCTGCGGGCGCGGCCCCGGGTAGCGGAAACCCTTCTCATCCACCTGGTCCGCACCGTAGCGCTTGACCGCCTCATCGTAGAAGAAGTCCTGGCGCGTGCGACCATGGTGCTCGGCGATGAAGCGAGTCACTGCCCGCGGAAGGCGGTGCCGGTGGGCCAAGACGATGCCTTCGCTTACGTGGCCGATGATGATACTGGCGCTGGACTCCGGGCTCAGCCGGTTGTGCACGTTGCCTACCTCTTGCTGGTTCTCGGCGAAGAAGTGGGCCCGCGTCACCTTGCCGATGTCATGATAGTAGGCTCCCACCCGCGCCAGCATGGCGTTGGCCCCGATTCTCTCCGCCGCCTGCTCCACGAGGTTCGCCACCATGGCGCTGTGATGGTACGTACCGGGCGCCTGGAGCATCATCTCACGCATCAGCGGCTGATTGGGACGCGCCAGCTCCAGCAGCTGCAGCGAGGTCACCGCCCCGGTGAGGTTACTCACCAGCAGATAGCCTACGGTGACGATGCTCCCCACGAGAGCAGCGTTGACGACCGCGGCACCAAACAGGCTCGCCAGCCCCACAGCGTCGTAGTTGCCCTCCGGCAGGCGGAACAGAAGCACGACCGCCACGTTGGCTGCGAGCACGGCCACCCCGGCCCAGATGAAAGTGCGCAGCCGGCGCAGGCGTCCCAAGGCCAGTACGCCCGCCATCCCGCCCAGCAGCCCATAGCTGGCCAGCTCGGCCAGAGAGCCGTCCGCCAGGCCGAGGTAAAACCCGAATGGGAGAAGGCTCGTCAGCAGCGCCACTCCCGGGCTGACGAGCACCGAAACCAGCATGGGTAGGGCGGCGCCCGGGTAGAGGTAGGGCATGAGTACATGGCCGGGAACCATCAGCCGGGCGACAACACCCAGCATCAACGCCGCCGCGCCCAGGAGCCCCAGCCGCCGCCAGTCTCGACCGAGGCCCGGCTCCTGAGTGGCGATGTACCCGAAGACGAGGACCCCCACCACGAGCATCAGTCCCACCACCGAAAGGTCGGACCACCACTCGCGCAGTGGCTCCAGAAGACCGATGTGGCGCAGTGCTTCCAGCTGCAGCTCGGTCACACGCTCGCCGACGCGGACCACTGCCTGGCCCGCCTGGTAGGTGACGGACACCGGCTGCACTCCCTCGCGGGCCCGGCGCCGCGCCTCGGCGGTGCGTTCTTCGTTGGCCAGCGTGTTGGGCACCACTAGGTCGGACACAAGGTCGACCACCATGGCCGCTTGGTCATCGGGCAGGTCGAACAGGACGAGCGTGGGCACGCGCCGTCTCGCGTCGTCCAAGTCAACGTCGCGAATGACGCCCCGCATCGCCGACTCGAGGACCCGCACCACCTCGGGCTCCACTTGCGCCCACGCCTCGTCGCCCATGGCTAGAATGAGGGCCACCGTCTCCGGCGAAAGCGCTACCTCCTCCAGCCGCTCCAGGGCGTCGGCGCGCGCCTGCGCCGACAGTGTGGCGTCGGTGCGAATGGAATTGATCCGGTCCAGTGTCTGGTGGGCGAGGCTGACCTGCCGCCGCCCCACGGACGGGTCCGGGGCGTCGTAGACCACGTCCGACTCGGCCTCAGCTGCCGCGCGCGCCCTCTCCGTCAGCACATCGCTGACGTAGGTCACCGAGCGTGGGGCAGTCACGTCGCGCGGGCTGATGTCTCCCAAGCCCAGCGACAGGTCGCCGCCGGGCGCTGCCCGCAGCGCCAGGAGGCCGCCGAGCACCAGGGAAGCCAGCAGCACAGCGCCCAACAGGCGCATGCGCTCCGGCCGAGTCAGCTCCCGCTCCGGAAGCGTGTACGGATCACCAAGGAATGAGGTTGTCACTGCACCCTAACTGGACTCGCCCAGCAGGCGACGAACGATCTCGTTGACCAGCCGCCCGTCGGCGCGCCCCTTGACTTGGGGCATCAGCACCTTCATTACCAGTCCCACTCCCTTGAGGTCGCTCGCTCCGGCTGCGGCGATGGCAGCCCGTGCCAGAGCCTCGATCTCGCCGGCGCCCAGCGGCTGCGGTAGGTACTCGGCTATGACCGCGAGTTCGGCCTCCATCTGCCGGGCCAGGTCCTCTCGCCCGGCCGTGCGGAAGACCTCCAGCGGCTCCTGACGCTTCTTCGCTTCCCGCTGCAGGACCTCGATTGCCGCCTCGTCATCGAGCGGAGCACGTCGGGCCACTTCCTCGTTCTGAATGGCGGCCCGCAGCATACGCAGGGTGTCGCGACGCGCCTGATCCCCGGCACGCATGGCCGTCTTCAGGTCCGTCATCAGCTTCTCGGTCAGAGCCATGGTTCCTCCGGCAATGCGCAGCCGCTTGGGTAGGGATTCATTATAGGTTTCCGGCGAGGGTGGGTCAAAGCCCGCCAAAGAGGGTGCTTGTCAGGCGCGTCCCTCGCCCCTACCATGGCGCCGTCATCTGTGGGGAGGACCGGCAATGCTGGACATGGTGAAAGCAGAGATCCGACAGGACCTGGAGCAACTGACCGCTCTCGACGCGGTCTCCGGGCACGAGCAGGCGATGGTGCGGGCCATGCGAGACCGGCTTGGTCCGCTGAGCGACGAACTCAACGTAGACACATTCGGCAACGTTCGCGCTACTCTGAGCGGGACCGGCGACGGCTATCACCTCATGCTCGCCGCCCACTCGGACGAGATCGGCCTCATCGTCAAGAGCATCGAGCCGAACGGCTACCTGCGCTTCTCCACCGCCGGAGGCGTCCAGCCCGGCTTGCTCCCTGCGCGCATGGTCAGGGTGAACGGCGCCGTGCACGGCATCATCGGCGTTAAGAGCGGCCACCTGCTGCTGCCCGAGGAGCGCAACCGTCCGGTTGAGCCCGACCGCCTCTACATAGACATCGGGGCCGACTCATCGGCCGCCGTGGCCGAACTGGGAGTGCGCATCGGCGACCCAGTGGCCTTCGTGAGTCCGCTAACGGAACTGAATCACCCCGGCATCCTGGCAGGCAAGGCCATTGACGACCGCCTGGGCTGCGCCGTGCTCCTGGCCGTCATGCGCCAACTGCGCCGCGATCCCAGTCGCACTAAGGTCTCCTGCGTCATCACGACCCAGGAAGAGGTCGGGCTGCGTGGGGCGGCCGTGGCAGCCTACTCCGTCGACCCCGACTGTGCCGTCGCCATAGACACGTTCATGAGTGGCGACACACCCGACGTTGACTTCCACCGCGAGATGCCGGCCGCAATCGGCAAGGGGCCGGTGCTGTTGGTCGCCAGCGGCGGCGATGCCCACGGCAACTTCATCCACCCGGCTATGGAACGCCTCCTGGAGCAGGCGGCGGCCGATGCTAAGGTGCCCTACCAACGCGCCACCGTACTGGGCAAGGCGGCCACCGACGCTTCCACGATCCACCTCGCCCGGGGTGGCATCCCCACCGGCGGCGTCGGCCTGGCGCGGCGCTACTCGCACTCGCCTGTCTGTACTTGCCACCTGGAAGACGCCGCCAACGCCGTGATCTGGCTGCTGGCTCTCGTCCGCACTCTTGACGGGCGCCCGTCCCTCGCTTTCCTGCCCGACTAGCGGGCACCTAACCGGGAGGATTCCATGACACTCGACGACCTACTGCTGGCAGCGGACCAGGCCCTCGACGAGACGGTCGAATTACTGGCCGATCTGATCCGCGTCCCCAGCGTCAACGCCGGGCCGGACGGTCCCGGCCATGAGACTGACGTGTGCCAGGTTCTGGAGCGCAAGCTCGCCCGGGAGGGCATCTCCGCCCGAGTGCTTGAGTCTGCGCCCGACCGCGGCAACCTGATCGCCACTCTGACCGGCGGCAGCGGCCCCAAACTACTCCTGATGGGCCACACCGACGTCGTGCCGGTGGATGACGCGGACCAGTGGCGCTATCCCCCCTTCTCCGGCACCGTGGCCGAGGCCGCCATCCACGGACGCGGCGCCGCCGACTGCAAGGGCCTCATCGCCGCCAACGTCATGGCTGCCATCGTACTTAGGCGCCTGGGGCTGCCGCTTGCCGGCTCCCTCACCGTCGCCGCCGGAGCCGACGAGGAGACCGGAGGGCGCTACGGCTTCCGCTGGCTCGCCGACAATCACCCGGACCTGCTGGCAGCCGACTACGGCCTCAACGAGGGCGGTGGCAGTTGCTTCCTTCTGGGCGATCAGGTCGGGTACGTGATCAACACGGGCGAGAAGGGCCGCCTCGAGGCCACTGTCAGCGTCGAGGGGCGCGGAGGGCATGCCGCCGCTCCTTGGGCCGCGGACAACCCCCTCTCCCCGCTGGCGGTTGTGATAGAGCGCTTGCTGGCGTACCAGCCCGAGATGGATCTCTCCCACCCGGTGTTCGACGCCGCCCGCGAGGTGCTTCTCCAGGACCCGGTCGGCTTGCTTCAGGCGGACTATGCCTCCATGGACCAGGGCCTCAAGGGCCTTACGTCGGCCCTGCGCGGCGCCTCAGCGATGACCGTCACTCCGACCATGGCGCGGGCGGGCACCAAGAGCAATGCCATCCCTCCCGCGGCCCAGGTGGTGAGCGACGTGCGCACCCTACCCGGCCAGACCCAGGCCTACGTCGAACGCGTCTTCTCCGACACGCTGGCTGGGCTGCCCGCCCGAGCGACGGTGCAAACGACCGCCGAGCCGAGCGCGTCCCCCTACCCCACCCCCTTCAGCGCCTTGGTGGAAGAGGCAACCGCCGCCGCCACCGGCAAGAGCGACCTGCTCTGGCTGCCCGGAATCACCTCCGGCTTCACCGACTCGCGCTTCGTCCGCCCCCTGGGGGCCACCATCTACGGCTTCGCTCCCCAGGCGCCCGATCCGGAGTTGGGCGAGTCGCGTGGGGTGCATGGGCGCGATGAGTCACTGCCCATCGCCAACCTGCAGACGATGCTCCGGACGCTGCTGGCGCTGGCCTGGAAGACCATCGTCGCCCACCCCTGAGTCGGGCGGCCGCCGGCACAAACTAGAAGGGCGGGCCCACTGTGGACCCGCCCTCGCCATGACTAGGGTGCCGCGCCTACTCGCGCATCCGCGCTCCTAACCGCTCCACCAGCCGGCGCGCGATGCGCGCGTGGGTCCGCCGCACCTCATCCTCGGCCGGAGTGCGATCCACGGCGCTGTAGACCAGGCGGAACGCCAGGCCCCGCTCCCCTTCGGGAATGGGGTCGCCCTGGTAGACGTCGAACAGGCGCACCGATGTCAGCAGTCCGCCTCCGGCGCGACGGATCTCCTCTTCAGCCGTAGCCGCCGGCACGTCTCGCGACAGCACAAGCGCTAGGTCCTGGATCACGGAGGGGAAGCGAGAGACCGGCGCCAGGTCGGTCCGCTCCACCCACGCGCTTACCAGCGGTTCGAGGTTCAGTTCCCACACCAGGGTGGCGCGATCGGGCAGGCCGTAGAACAATCGCACCGCCGGGTGCAACTCACCCAGGTAGCCGATCTCGGTCCCGTCCTCGAGCGAGACTGCCGCTGTCTTCCCCGGATGCATACCGTCCCGCTGGGTGGCCGAGAAGCGCAGGGTGATCCCCATGCGCTGGGCCACTTCCTCCAGGGCGCCCTTGCAGTCGAAGAAGTCCAGCGCCCGCGTACCGTCTATCGTCCAGTGCGGATCTCCCGCTGCGCCTATGAAGACAGCAGCGACACGGCTCGGCTCGTCGGGAAGGTCCTCCCCCGCCACCGGCTCGAACACGCGGCCGATCTCGAAGAGGCGGATGGCTTCGGCGAATCGGGCGTTGTCTCGCGCCGCACCCAGCAACCCGGGGAGCACCAGCCGCCTCATCCACTGCCGGTCGGCGGCCAGCGGGTTCTGCAGGCGAACGTAGTCGGACTCGCTGACAGCTCCGTCCGGGTGCAGCGGGCCTTCCTGCCGCCAATCCACCACGGAGTAGGTGATCACCTCCTGCAGCCCGGCCGCCACGAGAAGGTTCTGCAACACCTCCTCGCCGCGCAGGGCGCGGTCATCATGCTCGGGAGGCAGCTCGTCGCGCATCCGCGTCGTCGGCAGGCGCTCGTAGCCGTAGGCGCGGGCGATCTCCTCGTACAGGTCCTCGCGAATGCCTACATCGAGCCGGTGATCGGGCGCCGTGATCTGCCAGGATCGCCGGCCACGGTCCACCTTGAACTGAAGCGAGGCCAGGAGACCGGCGATGGTGTCGTCGTCTACGTCCAGCCCCAGCACCTGGCGGGCGCGGTCCGTGTCCAGGTCCACCACCACCTCCGGCTGCGGCACCGGATAGGCGTCCACGATGCCGGCCTGAATCGTGCCGCCGGCGAGCGACCGCATCAGCTCCGCCGCCCGCGTCGCCGCCTGGTCGGTGAGGGCCGGGGGCACGCCGCGACCGAAGCGCGTCGCCGCCTCCGACGTCAACCGCAGCTTGCGGGAGGAGGTGCGGTTGCCGATCATGTCGAACGCCGCCGCCTCCAGTAGGACGTCTTGCGTCTCCGGGCCGATCTCAGACTCCAGGCCGCCCATCACGCCCGCCACCGCCACCGGTCCGCCGCCGTCGGTGATGAGCAGGATGTCCGGGTCTAGCTGGCGCGCCTGCCCATCCAGCGTGGTCATCGTCTCGCCCGGGCCAGCGCGCCGAACTCGGATGATCGGCTTGTCCGCGGGCGCCATCTTGCCCGTCGGTCCCCGCAGCCGGTTGTAGTCGAAGGCGTGCAGCGGCTGACCCCACTCCAGCATGACGTAGTTGGTTATGTCCACGATGTTGCTGATGGGACGTACGCCGCACAGCTGTAGCCGGCGCTGCATCCAGAAGGGCGACGGGCCCAGCTTGATGCCCCGGATCACGGTGGCGGCGTAGCGGGGGCAAAGGTCCGGGTCGTCGATCACCACGTCGATCTGATCCGCCGCTGCCGGCCCCTCCACCACCATCTCCGGCCGCTTCAGCTTAAGGGGAGCGCCGGTCAGCGCCGCCACCTCGCGGGCGATCCCGATGATGGACAGGCAGCGCGCCAGATTGGGCGTCAGGTCAATGTCAAGCACCGTGTCGCCCAAGTAGTCGGTCAAAGGCATGCCGAGCGGGGCGTCGTCCGGCAGAATGAGGATGCCCTCGTGCTCCTCGGAGAGATCTAGTTCCTTCTCCGAACACACCATTCCCTCGGACGCCACGCCGCGAATGCGGCCGGGCTTCAGGGTGATCCAGCGCCTCTCCTCGGAGTGGCCGTCTATCAGGCGCGCGCCCGTCAGGGCCAGCACTACCTTGGCGCCTGCCTCGCCCACCTTGATGTTGGGAGCGCCGGTGACCACCTGGATGGTCTGCGGCCCACCATAGTCCACCACAGGCAGAGTCAGTCGGTCGGCGTTCGGGTGCGGATCCACCCGCACCACTTGGCCCACCACCACCCTTTCCCGATCCCACCAGTCGCCGATGCGGTCCACCGACTTCACTTCCAGTCCGGCGAGGGTAAGCCGCTCCGCCAGGTCTTCCACCGGCAGGTTTATGTCAACGTACTCGCGCAGCCAGCCTATGGGCGCTCTCATGTTCTTCTCCCCTCCCTCACAGGTTGCCGAACTGCCGCAGGAAGCGGAGGTCGTTCCCGTAGAAGTAGCGAATGTCGTCCACGTCGTTCAGGATCATGGCGATGCGCTCCGGGCCCATGCCGAAGGCGAAACCACTGAACTGCTCGGGGTCATAGCCGCCGTTGCGCAGCACGGTGGGGTGCACCATGCCCGCCCCGGCGATCTCCACCCAGCCGGTGTGTTTGCACACCCGGCAGCCCTCGCCGCCGCAGATGATGCAGTCCATGTCCACCTCCACGCTGGGCTCGGTGAAGGGGAAGTAGCTGGCGCGGAAGCGCATCTGCCGCTCTGGGCCGAACATGCGTCGGGCGAAAGTGGCCATCACCCCTTTCAGGTCTGCCAGTGTGATGTCCGTGCCGATGGCCAGGCCCTCCACCTGGTGGAACATGAACTCAGACCGCGCGGTGACCTGCTCGTAGCGGTAGCACTTCCCGGGCACGATGACGCGCACCGGCTCCGGGCAGTAGTCGCGCATGGCCCGCATCTGGCCCGGCGACGTGTGCGTTCGCAGCACCACGGAGTCGCTCACATAGAAGGTGTCCCACATGTCGCGCGCCGGATGCTCGGGGGGCATGTTGAGCAGTTCGAAGTTGTAGAGGTCGCTCTCCACCTCGCGGGAGCGATACACCTGGAAGCCCATCTCGGCGAAGATGGCGTACATGCGGCGCAGTGTCAGGGTGATGGGATGCAGCCCGCCCGTCCAGGGGCGGCGACCGGGCAGAGTGACGTCAATCGTCTCCTCCACCAAGGCGCGTGCCAGTTCGACCTCTCGGATCTCGGTCTGGCGAGCGGTGTGGCGCTCCTCCAGGAGCAGTCGCAGCTGATTGCCCGCCTGACCCGCTTGCGGGCGCTCCTCGGCGGGAAGCGAGCCGATGCTGCGCATGAACACCGTGACCTTGCCCTTGCGGCCCAGGTAGTCCTGGTGCCAGGCCTCGAGTTCCTCGCTGTTGGTCGCCGCCGCCAGCGACGACAGTGCCGCTTGCTCCATCGCCTCCAGTACTGTGGACACTCA
>JAAYAV010000176.1 GCA_012719195.1 Anaerolineae bacterium
ATGGAAGCGGTCATAGAAGGCCACAGCCTGACGAAGCGTTTTCCCAGCCAGAGCGCTGATGCCGTCCACGATGTCAACCTAAGCGTGGCGAAGGGTCAGCTGTACGGCCTCATGGGTGCCGACGGAGCCGGAAAGACGACCACGCTGCGGATGTTGGCCACCGTGCTGCCGCCAAGCAGTGGCGAGGTCAACGTGGCGGGGTTCGACGCACGCACTCAGAAGGAGCGCATTCGGTCCAGCATCGGCTACATGCCCCAGAGCTTCAGCCTCTACGGCGACCTGACGGCGGAGCAGAACCTCAGCTTCTTCGCCGACATCAACGGGGTGCCGCGCGCAGAAAAGCGGTCGCGGATCGAGTCTCTCCGGGCTTTCACCCGACTCGATGGACTGACCAACCGGCGCGCTCTGGCGCTATCCGGCGGCCAGAAGAAGAAGCTGGCGCTGGCATGTGCCCTAGTGCATGACCCGGCGGTTCTCATCCTGGACGAGCCTTCCACCGGCGTGGATCCCGTCTCGCGGCGCGAGCTGTGGGCGATCCTCGGGCGGGTGGTGCAGCGCGGGGTGGCCGTCATCGTCAGTACCCCTTACATGGACGAGGCGGAGCGGTGCCACCAGGTGGCGGTGCTCCACAACGGCCGGCTACTAACCTCAGGAACTCCCGATGCGCTGGAGAGAGCTCTCCCCTTCGAGGTGCTTGAGGTTAAGGCCAGCCCGCGAAAGGAGATGCGTCGGGTGGTGGGCGAAACGCCGGCCATCCTGGAGTGGCGCCCGGTGGGCGATGGCCTGCGGCTGGCCGTGGAACCGGACGCGGCCGACCGGGTGCTGGCAGAGTTGTCGGAGCGCTTCCGGGCGGCCGAGGTGGAGGTGCGCTTTCTGCGCCGGGCCCGCACGACCATGGAGGACGTGTTTGTGCACCTGGTGGAAGGCGAGGGGGGCGTGGCGTGAGCACGACGAGGCTGGCCGTCGAAGTGGATAAGCTGAGTCGCCGGTTCGGTGATTTCGCCGCCGTCCAGGAAGTGAGTTTCTACATTCCGGAAGGCGAGATCTTCGGCTTGCTGGGTCCGAATGGGGCGGGCAAGACCACCACCATTCGCATGCTCTGTGGCCTGATGAAGCCTTCGGGCGGGCGGGCGACCGTGTTGGGTATGGACGTGATGCGGCAGGCGGAGGGCATCAAGAAGCGCATTGGTTATATGTCCCAGGCCTTCTCGCTATACGACGATCTGACGGTGGTGGGCAACCTGGCTTTCTACGCGGCCGTCTACTCGGTGCCGCGGCGTGAGCGCCAGGCGCGGCTGGAGGAGTTGGTGCAGGTCACCAACCTGACCGGCCTGGAGCATCGACTCGTACGTCACCTCTCCGGCGCCATGCGGCAGCGTCTGGCTCTTGCCTGCGCCCTGGTACACCGGCCCGACATGATCTTCCTCGATGAGCCTACGGCCGGTGTGGATCCTTTGGCCCGGCGCGCCTTCTGGGACCTCATCTACTCCATGGCCGGCCAGGGCGTGAGCGTGCTTGCAACCACGCACTACATGGACGAGGCGGAGTACTGCAACACGGTGGGCATGATGTATGCCGGGCGGATGGTGGCGGTGGCGTCGCCGGCAGCCCTGCGGGCCCGGCTGCCCGGGGTGCTGTACCAGCTGGACGTGAGACCCATCGAGCGCGCCCAGGAGGTCCTGGAGGGCTCGCCGGGCGTACTCGATACGTCCATCCATGGAGCGCTCCTGCACGTGGTGCTGGCGGAGGCGGCAGTCGAGGGCGAGTTGCAGCCGCGGTTGGAGGCAGCCGGCCTGGAGGTGGGCCGCATCGAGAGCACCGAGCCCTCTCTCGAGGACGTTTTCATATCACTGGTCGAGGATCGCGAGCGTCACCCCGCGGCCTCGTCGATCCTGGCGCCACCGGTGGAGGACTGAGTAGATGGATCGCCTCTGGACCATCATGCGTAAGGAGTTCGAGCACATCCGCCGGGACCCGCGGACGATGGCTCTCATCGTGGTGCTGCCCGCCCTGCTGCTCGTGCTGCTGGGCTACGGCATCTCCGGTGAGTCCAGCGACATATCGCTTGTGGTCGCTGACCTGTCGCGCAGCTCCGCCAGCCGCGAGTTGATCCAGCGGTTCACTGCCGGGCGGGACTTCCGCTTCAGCTACGAGGTCCAGAGCGAGGACGAACTGCTTAGGCTCATGGATCAAGACCACGGCAAGGCAGGCATCCTCATTCCGGCGGACTTCGGCCGTAAGCTGAGCACTGGGGAGTCCACCGCCATCCAGCTGTACGTGAACGGCTCCGCCGATCCGACGCTGGTGCAGACCACTGAGCTGAAGCTGAGCGCCATCGCCCAGATGGCGGCGCAGGAGGTCCTGGTGGAGCGCGTCACGCTGGGGGGAATGAGCGGCGGGCTCAGCCTTCCCTTCGAGACGTACGTGCGGATGCTCTACAACCCGGAGAGCGACAGCAAGCGCTACATGATCCCCGGCCTGATACCGATCATCCTGCAGGTGCAGGCCCTGATGCTCACCGCCCTGGCGATCGTCAAGGAACGGGAGCACGGCACCATGGAGCAGTTGATCGTCACGCCGATCAAGTCGTGGGAGCTGATGGGCGGCAAGATCCTGCCGTACCTGTTGGTCTCGTTGGTGAACACCCTCATTCTCCTGGTCATGGGAGACCTGATGTTCGGAGTCGACATAACCGGCTCCTTCTGGGAGTTGTTCGGGCTGAGCGCCGTCTTCATCGTCGGCTCGCTGGGGATGGGCGTACTGATCTCCAACATCTCCCAGTCGCAGATGCAGGCCCTCTACCTGACCGTATTCGTAGTGATCATCCCGGCGATCATCCTCTCCGGGCTCATGTTCCCGCGGGACAACATGCCCGCATTCTCGTATTGGTTCAGCGAGTTGATGCCGGTGACGCACTATCTGGAGATCACGCGAGGCATCATGCTCAAGGGAGTGAACGCTCGGTCCCTCTGGCCATCCATATGGCCCTTGGTGGTGCTGAGCGTGGGCTACTTTGTCGCCAGCGTTCTGGCATTCCGGAAGCGAATCTGACCCCCGGAGATCGGAGGCACCATATGACAGGAGACAACCGATGCGCATGAGACACCTGCTTTTGGCCGGGCTGCTGCTGGCAGTGCTGTCCGGATGCGGCGTGCTGAACGGTGAGGCCGAAGAGGGCCCCCTGGTAGGCTCGGGCATGGTCGCGGCCAACGAGGTGAAGATCGCTGCCGAGATCTCCGGACGAGTGGTGGAGATTGCCGCGAGCGAGGGGCAAAGCGTGGCCGCCGGGGACATTCTTTTCCGGGTGGACGATAGCCTGCTTGTTGTCCAGCGACGACAGTCAGAGGCAGCGGTCCAAGCGGCGGAAGCGGCTCTGGCGGCGGCCCAGGCACAGCTGGAAGGGGCGCTTCTCCAGGAGAGCCTGGCCACCCAGGGGGCACGGCTGCAGGACCTCCCCAACCGCGCCCAGGCCTGGGCCGCCGAGCAACCGGCGGAGTTCAACCTGCCGGCCTGGTATTTCGGCGCCGACGAGCGCATCCAGGCGGCCGAGGAAGAGGTCCGTACTGCTGAGGACAACCTGGCTACCCAGGTCGCCAATCTGGAGCAGGCACTGCAGAAGGGGAGCAACGTTCAGTTCGTGCAGGCAGAGGACCGGCTGGCGAAGGCGCAGGCAGCGTTCGCCGTGGCTGTGCCCACCCTGCAGCAGGCACAGAACGCCGGCGCCAGCGAGACGCTTCTGGAGATGGCCGTTGACGCGCACGAATCGGCCCTGAAGGAGCTGGAAGCGGCGCAGCTGGAGTACCGGCGCATACTGACCACCACCGCCGCCGACGAGGTCATGGAGGCGCGGGCGCGGGTGGCCGTCGGCCAGGCGCGGCTGGACACTGCCCGTGATCAGGTCACCGCCCTGCAGACGGGCGAGCGGGCGCTCCAGGTGCAAGCGGCGACCCAGGCGGTACGGCAGGCAGAGACGGCCGTGGGTCAGGCGGAGGCAGGCGTCGCGCAAGCCGAGGCAGCACTCGAGATGATCGACGCTCAGATCGTGAAGACCACCGTCCGTGCGCCCAGCGCAGGCGTGGTGTTGGCCCGCAACCTCGAGGTAGGGGAGATCGCGGCCGCCGGCGGCGTGGCGATGACCATCGGCCGCCTGACGGAGGTCGAGGTGACGGTCTACATTCCGGAAGACCGCTACGGGGCTGTCAAGCTGGGCGATGCGGTCACCATCCAGGTGGACTCCTTCCCGAATCGGTCGTACCAGGGCACGGTCAGTCATATCGCCGGTGAGGCCGAGTTCACCCCTCGGAACGTGCAGACGGTGGAAGGCCGCAAGACAACGGTGTTCGCCGTGACGGTGGTGGCGGCCAACCCTGACCTCGAACTCAAGCCGGGCATGCCCGCCGACGTGACTTTCCGCTAGAACAGGATCGTTCCCAGACCAACGAGCCCGCCGGACGGCCGGCGGGCTCGTTTGGCGTCTTGCGCTGTAGGGTCCGGTCTGGCAGCGCTAGGCCCGGACGGTCATAATGGGTCCCGAACACCGAAAGCAGAGGAGGCCACATGAACGACCGCGAGCGCTTCGTCCGCACGATGCACTACCAGGACGTAGACCGCATCCCGTTCTGGGACTTTGGTTTCTGGACGGAGACTGTGGACGTGTGGTACGGGCAGGGGCTGCCGCGCGACGTTTGGCTCAACACGTACTTCGGCATGGACCGGCAGTACGAGCACTTCCCCACAAACCTGGGGATGATGCCTTCCTTTGACGTGGTGGTGTTGGAGGATCGGGGCGACAGCGAGGTGGTGATAGACAGCGCCGGCGTGAAGCTGGAACGGCGCAAGGACGGTAGCTCCATCCCCCACTTCCTCGAGTTCCCGGTGCGGGATCGCGCCTCGTGGGAGGAGATGAAGAAGCGCTACGACCCGACCTCTCCCCGCCGGCAACCGGAGTACTTCCAGGACGCCGTGCGCACCCGCCAGGACCGCGACTATCCCCTGGGGATCAACTGCGGGTCCCTCTACGGCTGGTGCCGCAACCTTATGGGCGTGGAGAACCTCAGTCTGGCGGTGTACGACGACCCGGGCCTGGTGCGGGACATGATGCGCCACTTCGCGGACCTGGCCATTCACTGCATCACCCCGGTGCTGGAGGCGCTGCCGCTGGACTACGCTAGCTTCTGGGAGGACATGGCCTACAACACCGGGCCGCTGCTCTCGCCCAAGCTCTTCCGCGAGATGATGATACCGGAGTACCGCCGCATCACTGATGTGTTGCATCGCTACGGCGTGGACGTGGTCTACGTGGACTGCGACGGGCGTATCGACCAACTGCTTCCGCTGTGGCTGGAAGCAGGAGTGAACTGCATGTTCCCCTGGGAGGCGCGCTGCAATGACGACCCCTGGGAGGTGCGGCAGCGAGTCGGTCGTGATCTGCTGGTCATCGGCGGCATCGACAAAATGGCGCTCATCGCCGGCAAGGAGGCCATCGACGCCGAGGTGGCTCGCCGCAAGCCACTCATGGACGACGGCGGCTACATCCCCACCGTCGACCACCGGGTACCCCCCGACGTAACCCTGGACAACTACCGCTACTACCTCGATGTGTTGCGCAAGGCAGTGGAGCGGTAGCCGACCGGTCCTAGAACGGGCTACGCGCAAGAGGCGGGACCAGCACGGTCCCGCTTCTTGCGCGTCTGCGTGGAGTTGCGGCGGCGTTCTGCGGGCCTAGCCGGCCTCGAGCAGGGACTGGCCGTCGTCCTCTTCGGCTTGAATCGGTTCCCGGTGTTCGCAGGCGATGCACTGAGCCGAATTGCGGCCGCGCTGGACCATGAGCGAGCCGCAGCGCGAGCAACGCTGGTTCAGGGGCCGGGAAACGCTCGAGAAGTCGCAGTCGGGGTAGGTCTCGCAGCCGTAGAATAGGCGGCCGCGCTTGCTCCGGCGGCGCACCAGTTCGGCGCCGCACTTGGGGCAGGCCACCCCGATGCGCTCCAACAAGGGCTTGGTGTTCTTGCACTCGGGGAAGCGGCTGCAGCCGACAAACTTGCCGAACCGTCCGAACTTCACCACCATCGGCGCCCCGCACTGGTCGCAGTCAAACCCTGCCGGTTCGTCCTCCATACGGACGTCCTTGATCTCGTCGCGGGCGAGGGCCAGGCGCTCGCTGAAAGGCCCGTAGAACTCGCGCACCACCGGTACCCAGGCCTTGTTCCCGGCCGCTACCTCGTCCAGGTCGCTCTCCATATGGGCGGTGAAGCCCACATCCATGACCTGAGGGAAGTGCTCTACCAGCAGATCCGTCACGACGTACCCGGTCTCAGTGGGGACCAGGCTGCGCTGCTGACGCTCGACATAACCACGGGAGAGGATGGTGGAGATGATGGAGGCGTAGGTGCTGGGGCGCCCGATGCCCTCACTCTCCAGTTCCTTGATGAGCGTGGCCTCGTTGAAGCGCGGAGGTGGTTGGGTGAAGTGTTGTTCGGGCAGAATCTCCAGCGCCTGAAGCGCTTCGCCTTCCGCGACGGCAGGAATCTCCGGCTCCTTCTGCTTGGAGTCGGCCTCGCCGGTGACGGCCAGAAAGCCGGGGAAGATCAGCGTGGAGCCGCTAGCGCGGAACAGATAGTGGTGCGCGCCGTCGTCGGTGTCGGCCATCACGTCCACCGTGAGCGTCTTGTAGACGGCGGGGCGCATCTGGCTGGCCATCAACCGGCGCCAGATCAGCCGGTAGAGGGCCAGTTGGTCCCGGCTGAGGAACTGGGACACACTCTCGGGCGTGCGCTGAACGGAGGTGGGGCGGATGGCCTCGTGCGCCTCCTGGGCCATGCGGGAGCGAGTGCGGTAGTGCCGCGCTGATTCGGGCAGGTACTCGGGGCCGAAGCGCTCCTCGATGACCTGCCTTGCCTCCTGCAGGGCCGACTCGGCCACGTGGACGCTGTCGGTTCGCATGTAGGTGATGAGACCCTGTGACCCCTCGGGGCCGAGGTCAACGCCCTCGTAGAGCTGCTGGGCGACGCGCATGGTCCTCGCCGCCTGGTACCCTAGCCGGCGCGAGGCCTCCTGTTGCAGGGTGCTGGTGGTGAACGGCGGTGGCGGAGTGCGGCGGCGGGTGCCCTGCTTGACGCTGTCCACCGCATAGCGGGCGCCTTCCAGGCGTTCGACGACCAGCCGTGTGGCTTCCTCGTCTCTGAGCTCCGGATCCTCACCATCGGCCTTGGATAGGGAGGCGCGGAACTGCTCACTGCTTTTCTCGGTCCGGGCCAGCAGGGCGTCGATGCTCCAGTACTCCTGCGGATCGAAGGCCAGGATCTCTCGCTCCCGGTCGACGATCAGGCGCACGGCCACGGACTGGACCCGTCCGGCGGACAGACGCCCACGTACCTTCTGCCAGAGCAGAGGGCTGAGCTCGTAACCCACCAGGCGGTCCAGAATGCGCCGCGCCTGCTGTGCGTCCACCAAGTCCTGATCGATCTCACGCGGATGCTCGAAGGCGGCGCGAATGGCGTTGGGGGTGATCTCGTGGAAGACAACCCGCCGGGCGCGCTCGGGCTCCAACTCGGTGGCCGCCATCACGTGCCAGGCGATGGCCTCGCCCTCGCGGTCGAGGTCGGTTGCGAGGTAGACCTCACGGGCACTGTCGACGGCGCTTTTGAGCTCCTTGACGACGGAGCGCTTGTCATTGGGGATGCGATACGTCGGCTCGAAGTCCTTTTCCGTGTCCACCGAGAGGCGCGAGCGCAGCAGGTCGCGCACGTGACCGACGGAGGCACGAACGGTGTAGCCCTTTCCGAGGTAGCGCTGGATGGTGCGTGCCTTGGTCGGCGACTCCACGATCACCAGGTTGCCGCTGCGGTGCCGGCGGCTCCTCGTGGCGGGCTTGGTTCCCTTTCCCTTGGCGGACTTGGAGCGCCCAGAGCCGGCTTTGCTCTTGGGAGCCCGCTTGCCGCCGGGAAGAGCCCGGAACAGGCCGCGCCCGCACTGAGGGCAGGCGCCCACTATGCCCGGATTACCGGACTTGGACTCTCCCTCGTGGGCGTCGACCATGGTGACTTTGGCGCGGCACTGTAGACAATAGGCTTGAATATCGGTCAAGATGGCGACAGAGCTCCTATAGGTATTGAGTGCGGTTTTCGGCCCGGAGTCGGTCTACCAGTTCCTTCACGTCCTGGGACCGGTCCTTGGGGCAGATCAGCAGGGCGTCGTCGGTGTCCACCACCACGAAGTCCTGCAAGCCGATGGTGGCGATGAGGCGGCGCTCGCCATATATGAGTGAGCCCGTGGTGCCGGAGTGCAGGTGATCGGCACCCAGAACGACATTGCCGTCCTCGTCGGGCTCTATGACCTGAGCCAGGCTAGCCCAGGTCCCGACGTCGCTCCAGCCGATCTCGGCCGGGATGACGGCGACGCGATCGTCCTTCTCCATCACTCCCACGTCGATGCTGACTGCCTGAACGCCGGCCCAAGCCGCATCCAGGGCCGCCGGCTCGGTGGCAGTGCCCTGGGCGACAGCGATGGCGTCGAGCGACTCGGCCAGGGCGGGCAAGTGCTGCTCCAGGGCGGAGAAGATGCGGTCGACTCGCCAGACGAACATGCCTGCGTTCCACAGGTGCCGCCCGCCGGCCAGGAACTGCCGTGCCCTTTCCAGGTCGGGCTTCTCAGTGAAACGTGCCACCCGATGCGCCGAGTGCGGCGCCGCGTGCTCCAGAGGGGCACCCAATTCGATGTAGCCGTAGCCGGTCTCCGGCCGCGACGGAGTGATGCCGATGGTGACCAGATAACCCCGCTCAGCCTGCTCGACGGCAGCCGCCACGACGCTCCGAAACTCGGCCGGGCGTTGGACGATGTGGTCGGCGCTGAGCACGGCCACCATGGCCTCGGGATCGCGTCGCCGGATGGGCAGGCAGCCCAGACCGACTGCCGGGGCAGTGTTCTTCCCCGATGGTTCCACGATCACGTTGTACGGCGGGACGGCAGGAAGTTGGCGCACGACCTCGTCGCGGCAAGCGGCGTTAGTGATGACGTAGACCTGGTCGGCGGGAACGGACGGCCCGAGCCGGTCGTAGGTTTCCTGGAGCATGGTGCGCGGAGACGCCAGGTCCAGCAATTGCTTGGGCAGGTGGTGGCGGCTGCGGGGCCAGAGGCGCGTCCCTTGACCGCCGGCCAATATGAGCGCGTACACTGCGCGAACCTCCTGTGTTGATCGGCCCTTCAAAGGAAAGGTCCGCTTCGTAGGGCGGACCGGTCACTCGTGAGTGTACGCGACCCCTGCTTCCCGCACCAGAACATAGTGCATCCCGCCCACGGAGCGGGCCAGGCCTTTGAGTTCCAACAACGCGAGGGTACTGGAAACCGTGGCTGGAGGGAGGCCGCTCTCTCGCCCGATCTCGTCCACGTGGCGCGGGTCGAGGCTGAGGGCGCCGAGCACACCGCGCTCGTTCTCGTCGCCGGGCATCGCCAGTCGGACTTCCGTCTGAGCGGCGACCAATTGCAGGTCCATCTCTTCCAGAATATCCTCGGCAGTGGTAACCAGCTTGGCCTCACCCCGCTTGATCAGACCGTTGGTGCCCTGGCTCATGGGCCAGAAGATACTGCCCGGGACCGCGTAAGTGTCCCGTCCCTGCTCGAGGGCGAACTGGGTGGTGATCAGGGCGCCGCTACGCTCCCCCGCCTCGATGACGAGCACGCCGTGGCACATGCCGGAGATGATGCGGTTGCGCGGCGGGAAGTTCCGGGCATCCGGTCTCGTGCCGAGGGCGTACTCGCTCAGCACGGCGCCACTCTCAGCGATGCGCCGGGCCAGGTCGCGGTGACGGGCAGGGTAGACAACGTCCACGCCGCTGCCGAGCACGGCCATGGTCCTTCCCCCCGCGTCGAGGGCCGTCTCATGCGCCACCGCGTCGATGCCCAGCGCCAACCCGCTGACAACCGTGACGCCCGAAGCTGCCAGGCCGGAGACGATTCGACGGGTCGCTTCCGTGCCGTAACGGGTGGGCCGGCGCGTCCCCACCACGGCGACGGCGAGGGTGTCGCACTCCAGGATATCGCCGCGCACGTAGAGCACCGCCGGAGGGGAAGGGATGTGTCGGAGCCGCTCCGGGTACTCGGGATGGGTGAGGGGCAGGGCCGTCACACCTTTGCCCTCCAGTGTGCCCATCTCCCGATCGGGGTCTATCTCCGGGCGGGCGCGGAGCAGTTCCTCGGCGACGGCGCGGGGCAGCCCGGCGAAGAGTATCTCGGTCTCCTGCGCCTTCCACGCGCGCTCCAGCGTGCCGAAGCGACCGAGCAAGTGCCGGATGCGGCCGGCGCCCAAGCCCTGAACGTGGCTGAGGGCAAGCCAGTAGGGGGTGTCGGTTGGTACGTAGTCGGCCAGAGTTGTCCTCCACCGCAGCGGGGCGGAAAACCGGCAGCGCCACTCGCGGATAGCCGTCCGTAGGCGCTGCCGGTGATGTTTCGGTGCTCTCCCGGCCGCCCCACAGGGCCACAGTGCCGGGAATCGCGGTATGCTGAGGCCGACGGCCTAGTCGATCTCGAGGACGGCGCGCTCGCCCTTCTTCTCTGCGGCGACGCGCAGAACCGTGCGCATGGCGTTGGCTACGCTGCCGCTCTTGCCAATGACGCGGCCCACGTCGCTCGGGTCCACCCGGAGGCGGTAGAGGGTGGCCCGGGGGCCCGCCATCTCCACGACCTGTACCTTGTCGGGGTAGTCCACCAGATTGTGGGCGATGAACTCAATCAGACGTCGCATATGCCATCCCTAGTCTGAACTGGTGACGCCCACTCGAGGACTGGTTAGTCGCTCGGGGGCTCTGTTGGGCAAAGCGTACGCGCCCGCGACCCAGATAGGGCCTGATCAGGCGGTGGCGGCGGAATCGCTCTCGGCCGCGCGCCGCTGGCGGCTGGCCAGGAGTCGGTCCACCGTTTCGCTGCACTGGGCGCCGACACCACGCCAGTACTCGAGGCGATCGTCCTGAACTTCCACTACGGGCGGGTCCACCAACGGATTGTAGTAGCCGATGTTCTCCAGAAAGCGGCCGTCGCGAGGCGAACGGCTGTCGGCGACCACGATGCGATATGAAGGCTGACCCTTGGCGCCGACGCGGCGCAGACGAATCCTCAGCATGTACTTTTCCCTCTCCCTCTAGCTACCGAAAGGTTGCCCGGTCAATCACACTCTTCGTCTCCGGCGACGAAGACTAGCGGAACAGCGAGGTGACCCCGCGGACCTTACCGCGGGAGAACACCTTCATCATCTTCTGCGCCTGCCGGAACTGCTGCAGAAGGGCGTTGACGTCCTGAACTGTGGTACCGCTGCCCTGGGCGATGCGGCGCTTGCGGCTGCCGTTTATCACCTGGGGATTGCGGCGTTCCTCCCGAGTCATGCTGCTGATGATGGCCTCGATACGCCCCATCTCCCGATCGGTGTCGGCTTGGGCCAACTCCTTGCTGACAGAGCCGAAGCCGGGAATCATCTCCAGAATCTGTGTCAGCGGCCCCATCTGCTTGAGCTGGCGGAACTGCTCCTGGAAGTCCTCCAGGTTGAAGGAGGCGTTCCGGAGCTTCTGCTCCATCTCCGCCGCCCGGGCCTTGTCGAAGCTCGACTCCGCCTTCTCGATAAGGGACAGCATGTCGCCCATGCCTAGTATGCGGGAGGCGAGGCGCTCCGGGTAGAAAGGCTCCAGCGCATCCGTGCGCTCGCCGGTGGCCAGGAACTTGATCGGGACGCCGGTAACCTCGCGTACCGAGATGGCGGCACCACCGCGGGCATCGCCGTCCACCTTGGTGAGGATCAGTCCCGTCAACGGGACGGCGCGGTTGAACTCCTCCGCGACGCGCACCGCGTCCTGCCCGGTCATGGCGTCGGCGATGAGCAGTACCTCGGCCGGGTTGGCGACAGAGCGGACGGCCTTCAGCTCGTCCATCATGCGCTCGTCGATGTGCAGGCGGCCGGCCGTGTCCAGAATGACGACCGAGTTGCCCTTGCTGCGGGCCTCCGCCAGGGCGCCCTGGGCGATCTTGACCGGGTCCTCCCCGGCCGCGCCAGTGAATACCGGCACTCCGATGCCCTGCCCCAGAACCAGCAGCTGTTGCACGGCGGCCGGGCGGTAGACATCGGCTGCCACCAGAAGGGGCTTATGTCCCTCCGACTTGAGCCGCACGGCCAGCTTGGCCGCCGTCGTGGTCTTGCCCGAGCCCTGCAGGCCGGCGAGCATGATGACGTGCGGTGAACTCCCCCCTAGGTTCAGGGGGGCGCTGTCGCCCAGGGTCGTGATCAACTCCTCTTGGACGATCTTCACCACTTGCTGGGCCGGGCTGAGGCTCTTGGTCACCTCGATGCCTACGGCACGCTCGCGCACCCGATTGACCAAGTCGCGCACGACCTTGTAGTTGACGTCCGCCTCGAGCAACGCCATGCGAACGTCCCTCATGGCGTTACTGACATCGGCCTCGGTCACCACGCCGTGGCGCTGAAGCTTGCCAAAGGTCTCTTGTAGCTTCTCGGTCAGGCTCTCGAACATGACTCCCAACTCTAAGAAGCGCCGTTCACCGAACGGCGCGACAAGTTATTCTAGCTGAGCGGTCCGGGCTGGGCAAAAGCCCGCCGCTCCCGGCCCGCCGCAGACCCCTCCGGGGGCCCACTCACGGCACCAAGTCCTCGAGCGCCGACCTGACACCCTCCAGGAAGGAACCGAACTGGTCCACTCTAGTCTGCACCGCTTCCACATCGCTCTGGATAGTGTCCAGCGACGCCTGCAGTTCCTCGACCTGGGTGGAGGCATCTTCCAGCGCCTGGACGCGGCGGTCCGTCGCCGCAAGGCTGCTTTCGAACGCGGTGGTTGCCGCTTCTAGGTGCTCGACCCGAGCGCCGAGCGCGGCGGTCTCGGCCTCCATGGTGGCCAGCGGCTGCACCACCGCGCGCTCCCACTCCTGGCGCGGGACATAGTAGAGCCCCTGGTTGAGGGTGTATAGGAGCGACAGCGTGAGCAGCGTCCCCAGCAGCGCCCCCGATCCGACCAACAGGGCGGCGCGCCCGCGGTCGAGAGCGGTGGCGGCTTCGTCTGGCGCGGGGGAGTCTGTGACCAGGGCGGTTTCGGCCTCGCCGAAGAGCACCGCCGGGTTCACTCCGCCATAGCTGCGCGGCCAGTTCTCATCGGCACTAAACGCAGTTGGCCGCTCCCCCGGACCAGCCTCGCTAGGAGCGGGAGCGGCACCGCTTGTGCCCCCTTCCGGGGGCGACTCCGCTTCCGGCGCCGGCGGCGACTCACCGGGCGGGACGCAGTCCGGCCCCTCCACCGACAGATGGCCGCGAAGTCGCGCGAGCAGGGCGGCGGTCATGCCGGGGACGGCGGCGAGGTCGTCGACAGCCGCCAATGGTTGGCATAACCGGTAGTCGAGGATGCGGCGCGCCAGAGCCGGTCCCACTCCCGGCAGAGCGCACAACTCCTCGAATGTGGCTGTTGGCAGGTGCAACTGCCCGCCGGCCGCCATGATCCCTCCCGTGTGACAGCGCCGCACAACCCTCGGTTAGCGCTGGAAGGCGCAGGACTAGATGGAAAGTATAGCATTGCCGCCAGGTCGCGGCCAGGTGTGTCAGGAGGAACGGCTGCGCCTGCCTACCCTGTGCTCACCACCATCGGCAGGTATAGGGCGGCGCTGGAGTCAGGGTCGGTGTGCTGCTGCGAGGCGGCTACGTCAACGGTACCGGACCAGGTGGCGGGAAGCGTCCAGGGGTCGGCGGTGCCGGCGCGGACCTCCAGGGTGTGGCTGCCGGGCACCAGGCCCTCGAGGGTGTAGGAGAAGCGGCCGGAGTCGTCCTCGTCGCCGGGGGTGGGCAGGGGGCGCCAGGCCGCCGAGTCCACGCGAACCTCCAGCGTTGCCAGGGGGCCGGTCCCATCTTCGACCAAGACTCGACCGAAGACGGTGACCGGTCCGTCCTCCGCAGTCTCGACTTCAGCTTCGATGGTGACAGCGCTTACGGGAGGACTTCCTTCCTGGATGGTCAGGGTGTCTTGGGCCGAGCCGGCCGTGCCCCGATCGTTGGTGAACCTTACCTCGATGAGCCACTCCCCGACGGGTGCTGCTGGAAGGGTGAGCTCGAAGAGCTCGCCGGTGCCGTCGCAGGCGCCATCGCCGCAGAGGAGCGCGAACCACGGTCCCTGGTTTACCCGGTAGTGGCCGCGGGCGATGTGGTTGATGGTGATGGGCGCGCGTGTCGGGCTGGGGTAGGGTATGTCGGTCGCACTGCCAATCAGAGTGACCCCGTCGCCATCGCTGGTTACGGAGAGCTCCACCGCGACCTCGGTGTCGACCGGGTCGAGCAGGCCGTCTCCGTCTGAGTCTCGCCAGCCGACCTGAGCTGCCGAACAAGGGCAGAGCTGGCCCAGGCGGTAAGGCTGCAGGCCGCCGCGCATGATGCAGCCCACGTCAGTCTGGCCGTCGGCCTCGGCGTTGTAGGTGGGTACCCCCAGATAGCCGGAGATGTTGGCCGAGGTGACCCCGGAGGCGGCGTACTCATCCATGGCGCCGAAGATGTGTCCCATCTCGTGCGCGACTACAGCCGCCATGTTCTCGGGGCCGTAACCGTTGTTGCCGTACGTCACCACCATGTAGGGGCCGTGGATGTAGCTGTAGGCGAAGTAGCCGTCTTCGAAGCGATTGTCGGCGTCGTTGAGGCTGTCGACCACGTAGATGGTGAAGGCCCAGTCCGCCTGGCGGGCGTCGCGAACGGCGCGGTTCAGCAGCCGCGTGGCCGTCAGGTAGGACGAGTGGCGGAAGCCCAACTGCTGCGTGGCTTCAGAGATCCAGAGCCGATCCTCGCTGTGGGGTCGCGAGATGGGCTCGTAGGAGACGGGGAGCGGGCGGGTGAAGTGGTCTTGGTAGACGAACTCGAGCGGGGCCTGCGGCTGTCGTGCCTGCCACCAACTGGTAGCGCGCACCACTTCCGTGAACACGTGCTGCTGTCGCTCCGGGCTCCAGTCCTCGGCGTTGGCGTCGACGGCGCCGCTGCTGTCCACCAACACTAAGCTCACCGCCACTTTGCCGATCATGAACTCGCTCTGCTGGTAGAGCGAGGGGTCGAGCGCCTGGCCGCCCAGTTCGGGCTGGTCGGTCGCCAGGAGCACGTCGTTCTCAGGGGGCTGGATGTCCACGACATCGTAGTCTACGGGGGCGCCGAGCGCCTCCCAGACGGCAACCAGGCTTTGGGACTCGGGCGACAACGAATCGCGGATGCCGGCGGGGACCGCGTCGGCGGTGACGTAGTTGGCCCTGCCCTCCTGCACCTGGAGCACGGCCGCGGCGGGGTCGATCTCTGCAATGAGCCCCAGCCCGGGGAAGGCATGGAGCACGCGACCCCCCGCCGTCTGCAGGGCGGTGTACAGATCCTCATAGCGGCCATCGGCGGTCAGCAAGAGGTGTGCTGGAGAGGAAGCGGCGGCATGGACGGGCGCCAGGGCAGTGAAGGTGATGATCAGTGCCACGAGAATGGCGGCCCTGGAAACTGGATGCCGCATTGGCGCTCGAACCTCCCGTCACGCGCCCGCAGACACGGACTGCTACCAACGGATCGGCCCCCAGTAGGCATTCGCAGATGGGCATTTGGTACTAGACGGGCTTTTCGTGGGTGCGCCGGGGCAGCGTATAATGCCCGGGCACTCCGCGGCGGAGCCGGACTGGACCGGCGAAGGAGCGTAGGACTGACGAAGGAAGGCAGTGCGCGCCTGGTGACGGTACTGGCCGACGACCTGACGGGAGCGCTGGACACGGCCGTCCAGTTCGCCCGCGAGGACTCGCCGGTGACCGTTCTGTTGCGGCCGCACGAGGACGACGCCCGCGTGGTCGTGGCAGACACGGAGAGCCGCGGACTGAGCCCGGCAGCGGCCACCCGTTCCCTCCAGGGCTGGATCCCGCTTGCCCGGGGCCTGGTCTACAAGAAGATGGACTCCACTCTCCGCGGACCGTTCGCCGCCGAGGCGGAAGCGCTCGGCCGGGCGCTCGGGAAGCGAGGCGTCCTCGTAGCGCCGGCGTTCCCGCGGGCCGGGCGGACCGTGCGGCAGGGAGTGCTTCACGTGCACGGCATACCGGTTCACGAGACAGAAGCCGCCGCCGATCCTGGCTGCCCCATCACCGACAGCCGCGTGCGTGAGGCGGTGCGGCGGTACGTGCACAGCTGCTGTCACACCATCGGCCTCCCCACCGTTCGGGAGGGCGTGCAGGCGGTCACCTCAGCACTCGACGCGCTGAGCGGGTTCGCGGTCGCTGACGCCGAGACCGACGCTGACCTGGCCGTCCTCGCCAAAGCGCTAGTTGAGCGATCCGACTGGCTGCCCTGCGGGTCCGCGGGACTAGCGGAGGCCCTGGCCGGCCGACTCGGCTTCGCCCGCTCGACTACTTCCATGGCGATTCCTCGACCGGCGGTGCTGGTGGTGGGCAGCGCTCATCCTGCCAGTCGCCGGCAGCTGGCCCGTGTCGCGGAGGCGCTCGACCTTGCGCCGGTTGTCGTGGGAGGCGAGCCCGAGGCAGAGCTTCTGGAGCGGGCCGACCGCAACTACCACCGCACGGGGGTTGCCCTGCTGGCACTGCCGGAGGGGCGCCTGGCGACCGCGGCGGCTGAGAGCGCGCGGACGGCATTGGCCCGCCTGGGGGCGGAACTGGTGGACAGGTGGCGGGCCGAGACCCTTTATGCCACCGGGGGAGAGACGCTGCTGGCGGTGCTGGAGGCGTTGGACGTGGCCGCTCTGCGGCCGCTCGCGGAGGTGGCTGCGGGCGTGGTGATCTCCGAGGCGCGGCCGGCCTCGGGCCGGGGACTGGCGGTCGTCAGCAAGGCCGGAGGTTTCGGCGACGACGACCTCCTGGTACGCTTGTTCGCCACCCTACCCGTGAACGGAACCGGTTAGGAGAGGAGAGGCGATGGTGCGACCAACGCTGTTTGTCACCGCGGGAGACCCAGCCGGAGTGGGGCCCGAGGTGGTCTGCAAGGCACTGCAACGGCTGAGAGACCAGGCACCGGCGCGACTGGTGACGGTGGGGACGCGCGCCGTTATGGAGCGCGCGGCCCGATGGACGGCGACGACCATCGACTGGCGCGACTACGACCCCGCCGCCGACCCGGTCTGTGGCGGCATGGGCGACGCTGAGCTGCTGGACGTCCCTGTGCCGGGCGTCGAGTCGAGGCCGCCAGGTCAGCTCGACGTCCTCTGTGGCGAGGCGGCCTATCGCTACATCGAGGCAGCGGTCGACCGCTGCCGCAGGGGTGAGGGGGCCGGCGTGGTCACCGCGCCCATCAACAAGGCGGCGGTGAATGCGGCCGGCTACCCCTTCGCCGGGCACACCGAGATACTGGCGCACCTGCTGGGCGCGCAGGGGGTAGCCATGCTCCTCGCGACGCCGCGGCTTCGGGTGGCGCACGTCAGCACGCATTGTTCCCTGGCAACGGCGATCGAGCGGGTGCGGCCCGAGCGCATCGTCCGTGTGGCCCGACTGCTGGCCGAAGCCCTGCGCCGGCTCGGCGTGGACGAGCCCCACATCGCAGTGGCCGGCCTCAACCCACACGCCGGCGAGGGCGGCCTCTTCGGCGTAGACGAGCAGCAGTTCATCGTGCCGGCAGTGGAGGCCTTGAGGGCGGAGGGGCTGGCAGTGTCCGGCCCGGAGCCGCCCGACACTGTCTTTCGGCGTGCCTACGGGGGGCAGTTCGATGGAGTGGTGGCCATGTACCATGATCAGGGCCACATCGCCGTCAAGATGCTCGGTTTCAGCGAGGGGGTGAACGTGACGCTGGGGCTTCCCATCGTGCGAACCTCGGTTGACCACGGCACGGCCTTCGATATTGCCGGCAGCGGGCGAGCGGACGAGGGCAGCCTCTTGGCGGCCATAGATATGGCGGCGCGCTTGGTGCGGCCGCATACAGGACAAGAACGCAGTAGCGAGGAGAGTCGCTAGATGGTAGGGCAGGTGCCTTGGAGGAACGACCTGGCCGGATGGCTCGAGCGGTTCTGGGACGAGAACTCGAAGTGCTGGGAGCCATTCAGCACCGACAAGCCCCGCGTACCCGTCTCGGTGGGTCTGAACGAGGACTGGGTGAAGTTCGAGGCGGGCGTCACCGACCACCGGCGTTTCCACACCGACTTCGAGTACCAGCAGGCCATGCGGGCCCGGGCGGCCGAGGTGGCTAAGCGGGAGCTGGGTGTGACTCTGGGGCCGGCCATCAACCTGGGTTCGGTGACGAACACCTCCATCTACGGGGGTGAGGTGGTCTACCCCGACAACGCCGGTCCCTGGCTCTTGGAGAGTATTGAGGACCCGGTCCACGATGTGCCCGCGCTCATCCGGCGCCTGGGCAGGCAGGACATCCTCAAGGCGGGCGTCAACCCCATCGTCCTGGAGTGGCGACAGCGCATTCTGGAGGAGTACGGGGTCGACATAAAGCTGGGGACGGGCTGCCACGGCTTGGCCACCCTGGGGTCCATCATCTGTGGCACCACCAACTTCATCTACTGGCTATACGACTATCCCGACCAGATGGATGCCCTGATGCAGCTCTTCTACGAGACCAACCTGGAGTATATGGTCCGCCTCCGTGAGGTGACCGGGGCTTCCATGGAGGGCATGGGTATGGGCAACGACAACGTGGCCTTCCTTACTCCCACCCTCTACCGCAAGTTCTGCTTGGAGCGTGAGCGTGCCTGGTACGACCACTTCAGCTCGCCCGGCGACGGTCGACGCAACTTCCACAGCGACAGCGAGAACTCCCACATGCTGGACGTGCTGGCCGAACTCGATCTGAGCCACGTCAATCTGGGTCCGACGGTGGATCCGCAGTTGATTCGCGCCAAGATGCCCAAGGCGGTCATTCAGGGCCAGGTACCGCCTTTCCTGCTGCGCGAGGGTACGCCGGAGCAGGTCCTGGCGCGCTGCCGCGAAGACATCAACAAGGTAGCCGGAGAAGGCGGCCTAGTGCTGGACTCGGCAGGCAGCATCAACGACGGCACCCCGCACGAAAACGTGCGCGCCATGATGCTGGCAGCCGAGCTCTACGGTCGCTACAAGGACGGCAAGCACGTGGTTGTGGAGTAGGTGCGGGGGGCCTCCAGCAGAGCTCGCTGCCCCTTGAGGGGCCCGTCTGCCTTGAAGGAGGGGTCGGTCCGGGCCGCCATCGATGACGCTGATGGCGGGGAGTTGGCCCCTCGATCGCCATTTCCGCGCTGGCGCGCTTTGCAGCCGAGTCGATATGACTATAATGACACACTGTTGTTAGCGCCCTTACGAGAAAAGGGGGGGTTACCACCTATGGAGGGCAAACAGAGGATACCGGACGCACTTCAGTCTCACGCAGTATCCCGCCGCGATTTTCTCCGCTTCTGCACCGCAATGTCCGCCGCGCTGGCACTTCCCGCCGAAAGCGAACAGCTGATCGTCCACGCCCTGGAGAGCGCCGATCGGCTGCCCGTTATCTGGCTGCACGCCCAGGAGTGCACCGGCGACAGCGAGAGCCTGCTGCGCTCCGGTGACCCGGACATCACCGACATCCTCCTGGACGTCGTGTCTCTGGAGTACCACGACACCGTCATGGTTGACTCCGGACTACACGCCGAAGAGAAGATGCACGCGGCGATGGAGCGGTATGGCGGCGGCTATGTGTTGGTGGTGGAGGGCTCAATCCCCACCGGGGAGAACGCGCACTACTGCATCGTCGGTGGGCGGACCATGGAGCAGATTCTGCTGGAGGCGGCCGAGGGCGCGGCTGCCATCGTCTGCGTTGGAGCCTGCGCCGCCTGGGGCGGATGGCCGTCCTCTCGGCCCAACCCCACCGGCGCCAAGGGCGTATCCAGCATCGTCCAGGGCAAGCCCATCATCAACCTGACCGGGTGTCCTCACAACGGTCAGGTCTTCGCCGCCACCATAGTGCACTACCTCACCTTCGGCCGCTTGCCCGACACCGACTCCGTCGGCCGGCCGCTCTTCGCGCATGGCAAGCGCATCCACGACAACTGTGAGCGACGGGCTCACTTCGACGCTGGGCAGTTCGTGGAGCACTGGGGCGACGAGGGCCACCGCCTCGGCTGGTGCCTGTACAAGATGGGCTGCAAGGGGCCGCAGGCGTACTACAACTGCCCCACCATCCGCTGGAACGACGGAACCAGCTGGCCGGTCATGGCCGGTCACGGCTGCATCGCCTGTGCCTCGGTCAACTTCTGGGATGACATGACTCCCTTCTACAAGCGTCTGCCCGACGTCAACGTCATTGGGGTGGAGGACACCATCGACCGGCTGGGTGTCGGTGCGATGGCACTCACCCTGGGCGCGATCGCGCTGCACGCCGTGGGCACTTCGTTCTGGAAGCGTAGGCGCTCGGTGTCGGAAGCCGCCGCCTCGGACAGCCACCAGGCCGCGGATATGCTTCCACCGGCCTATCCAAACGACGTGAACGCGGTGCCTCCAGTCCAGTCGGAGCCGGATGCCGGAAACACGGCCTTCTCGGATGTTGTCGACGAGGAAGGCCCGAGCCAGACCGCCGCTGACGACAGCCCCCGTGGGGAACAGGAGAGCTGATGGCCGAGCGTTTGGTACTAGACCCGGTAACCAGGATCGAGGGACATCTGCGCATAGAGGCTTCGGTTGGAGACGGTCAGGTGACCGAGGCTTGGGCTTCAGGTACCATGTTCCGGGGGATGGAGTTGGTGCTGCAGGGCAGGGACCCGCGTGACGCCTGGCTTTTCACACAGCGCATCTGCGGCGTCTGCACAACCGTCCACGCGCTGGCATCGGTACGGGCGGTGGAAGACGCCTTGGGCATCACCATCCCGCCCAATGCTCGGCTGATTCGCCACCTCATCGCCGCCGCTCAGAACGTCCATGACCACGTGATCCACTTCTACATCCTGCATGCCCTGGATTGGGTGGACGTGTCCAGCGCCCTCGCGGCCGATCCGGAGGCCACGGCTGCCCTTTCGCGCTCCATTACCGACTGGGACCGCTCCGGCGTGGAGCACTTCGCGGCGGTGCAGCAGCGAGTACAGAAACTGGTAGACAGCGGACAGCCCGGCTTCCTGGGCAGCGCCTACTGGGGCCACCCTGCGTATCGGCTGCCGCCGGAGGCCAACCTCCTGGCGGTCTCGCACTACCTGGACGCCTTGGAGTTTCAGCGTCGCTACATTCGCCTGCACGCGATCCTCGGAGCTAAGAACCCCCACATCCAGACGCTGCTTGTCGGCGGTGTGGCGCATCCGGTGGACCCCAACAGCCAGAATGCCCTCAACGCCGACGAGCTCGGGTTCATCGCCTCCCTGGCTGAGGACGGTCTGGACTTCGTTCGCCGCGTCTACATCCCTGATCTGCTGCTAGTTGCTCCGTTCTACAAGGAGTGGGCCGGCATCGGCGCGGGGGTGGGGAACTACCTGAGCTATGGCGACTTCGCTCTCGAGGACTTTGTCGGATCCGACTCGGTCTTCCTGCCGGCGGGCCGGATCGTCAATCGGGACCTGTCCCAGGTCCTCCCGGTGGACATGGGGCAGGTGAGCGAGTACGTCACGCGCTCCTGGTACGACTACGCCGAGGGTGATGCCGCCGCGGTGCACCCTTCGGTGGGAGAGACGCGCCCGCACTACACCGGCCCCGAGGCTCCCTACAGCTACCTGAACGTGGACGAGAAGTACTCGTGGATCAAAGCGCCGCGGTATGAAGACGTCCCCTACGAAGTCGGCCCCTTGGCCCGCATGTTGGTCGCCTACGCTTCCGGCCACCAGCGGGTGCGAGAACTCGTCGACCTGGTGCTAAGTACGCTGGAGGTGGGCCCGGAGGCCCTGTTCTCCACCCTGGGCCGCACGGCAGCGCGCGGCATCGAGGCGCTCCTGATGGCGGAGAAGATGGGCGACTGGGTCAATGAGCTGGCGGCAAACGTGGGGGCGGGTGACCTGCGAATCCACGCGGGCAGCCAGTGGGACCCCTCGACCTGGCCCAAGGAGGCGGTGGGCTTCGGCAGTCACGAGGCGCCGCGCGGCGCCCTCGGACACTGGGTGCGCATCGCCGACGGCAAGATCGCCAACTACCAGTGCGTGGTTCCCACCACCTGGAACGCCTCTCCCCGAGACGCTCAGGGCCAGCCCGGGCCATACGAGCTGTCGCTAGTCGGTACTCCCTTGGCCGACCCGGAGAGACCCCTGGAGATCCTGCGCACCATTCACTCCTTCGACCCCTGCCTCGCCTGCGCCGTCCACCTCCTGGACGCGACGGGCAAGGTAGTGGCGAAGGTGACGACGCAGTAGAGCGGGCCTAGGAGAGAGTCATGTCAACCCAGGAGAAGCAGCTCTACCGGCGCCACTACGTGTGGGAGTGGCCGGTGCGGGTGTGGCACTGGTCCCACTTCGTGGCCATGGTGCTGCTGTGCGTCACCGGCTACTTCATCGGCAACCCGTTCATGGTGCCCAGCGCCAACCCGTTCGACCCGGCACTGACCAGCCAAGCGCTCGGCGTGATGGCGGCCAACCGACTGGTGCATTTCGTCTCCGCCATTGTGCTCTCGATGTGCGTACTGCTGCGGCTCTACTGGTTCGTGGCCGGCAACCGCTACAGCCGCTTCAGCACCTGGTTCCCGTTCCTCGGCCGCGCCCAGGCGATCAACTCGCTCCAGCTGATCCGGCAGCAGCTACGGTACTACCTCTTCCTGCGGCGCGACCCGCCGCATGGCGCCGGCCACAACCCCATGGCGGCCATAGCCTACGGACTGATGCTGCTGGCGCTGATAGTCGAGACGGTCACCGGCTGGGCGCTGTACGGGCTCAGCTCGCCCACCGGCGTGTTTTGGAAGCTGGGCGGATGGTTGTTCAGCATCCTGTCGAATCAGACCGTTCGTAGTGTGCACCATGTCACCATGTACGCCTTGGCGATATTCTTCTTCGTGCACCTCTACCTGGCCATTCGCGACGACAACCTGAGCGAGCTGGGCACCATGAGTAGCATGTTCAGCGGGCACAAGTTCTGGCCCGCCGACGACGGCGACGATTGACCGGGGCCGGGGACACTCTCGTACTCGGGATCGGCAACGTGCTCCTGGCCGACGAGGGGGTCGGCGTCCACGTGGCGACACTGCTCGAGGGCCGGCTGGCGGGCGTACCGGGGCTGTCGGTGCTGGACGGTGGCACCCTGGGGCTGGAACTGCTGGGGCCCATCGAGGACGCCCAGCAGCTGATCGTTGTAGACTGCATGAGGGCAGGCCGGGCCGCCGGGTCGGTTACGGTGCTCCGCGACCGCGAGGCCACCGAGTGGACCACCGGCCGGGTAACGGCGCACGACCTCGGTCTGCCCAGCGTCTTCGCTCTGGCACAGCTACGCGGTTGGCAGCCCCGGCGCGTGGCAGTGGTGGGGGTGGAGCCGGATCGCCTCGAGCCGAGCCTGTCGCTGAGTCCGCCGGTGGAGCGCGGGGCTCTAGAGGCGGCGGAGCAAGTGATGGACCTGCTTCGCCAGTGGGAGGTGCTCTCGCCGAAACCGGCCGATAGGCTCAGGAATGGGCCGGCAACACCAGCTGCGCCACCCCTTGGCGACCGCTGATCAGCCAATTCCCGTCCGCGGCGGCCAGCTGCCCTACGGTCTCCTTGGTCAGGCCAGCGGCGAGCTCTCCCTTGAACGTGCGCAGTAGCAGCACCGGCACCGGGAAGTAGTCCACCGCCTGCTCGATGGGGGTGTGGAAGGGCCAGTGCCGGTCCTCGAGGAAGCGGCGGTAGTTCACGTCGCCCTTGGATATGACCAGACAGGAGTCGGACAGGCGCGCTTCCAGCTCCGCGGGAAGGTGCCGAAAGTGCCCCGGTCCGCACCAGTAGGGATGGTCGCGTACCACCAGGCGGCCGTCCGACACTGCCTCGCTCAGCCGCTGCCCCATCTCGCTCACAGCGCCACTGGGCGCCGCCCGCAGGAAGGCCAAGGAATCGGCGACCTCGCGCGCGGTGGCGTCGGACACGAAGAACGGGTGTGGCTTCACCTCGAGCCCCACCTGCTCGATTCCACCGGTCAGCAGCCAGTCGACTAGCTGCAAGTCGCCGAGGAGCTCCGGCCCGGAGTTGTCGCATAGCACCACAACCGTTGACCGGCCAGAGCACTGCACGAGGGTGAAGGCGCGGGCGCAGTCGTCCACCACGGGAGCGAGGTCTTCCAGGCGATGGTGCTCGTCGGCGTGACGCTCGGCGACGGCCAAGTTGCTTAGGTCGATGCGGTTGCCCCAGAGGCTGCGCCGGGCGAGGACCGCGAAGGCTTCGCCACTGGGCAGGCAGGCCACCCGTTCGGCCGTGTCCGCCAGGGCGGGCAGGAGGGCCGTACAGCGGGTGAGGAGGTCGGCCTTCTGGGTGGCGAAGGGGTCGGGATGGTCGCCGCGATAGTAGCCCACCGCCGAGAGCAGGCGCACGTAGAAGTACGACTCGGCGAAGTACCAGGGCACCTCAAGCCAGGTACGGCCTTCCCATTGCCGGTACTCCGCCTCCCAGCACTCTCGCAGGGGGGCATCGTCGGGGGGAGGCGCGATGGGCAGCTGCTCAATCTCCCGCGTCAGCGCCTCTAGGGCGGGCCGGATCACCGAGGATTTCGGCGAGCGGTCGATGACCTCAGCGATGATGGCGGGCTTGCGCTCGCAGATGGTAGCCCGGGCGAAGGACCCGGGCTCGGAAGTCATTATCGGTGGTGGGAGGAGGTGTCGCGCCAACGGGCTAGGCCTGTCGGCCGGTATCGGGCTCAGCTCCGTCCTGGTCGGACAGCGGCACGAAGCGGCCGCCGCTCTTCTTGTCGGTGTCCTGCCGGATGAAGGCGTTCAGAAACTCGATGGGGAGAGGGAATACGATGGTGCTGTTCTTCTCCACCGCTATCTCGGTAAGGGTCTGGAGGTACCGCAACTGAATGCCCTCGGGGTGCTCGGCGATGACGCCGGCAGCGTTGGAGAGCTGCTTCGAGGCCTCGAACTCACCCTCGGCGTGAATGACCTTCGCTCGCCGCTCGCGCTCCGCCTCCGCCTGGCGGGCCATGGCTCGCTGCATGGACTGGGGCAGTTCCACGTCCTTGACCTCGACAACGCTCACCTTGATGCCCCACGGTTCCGTCTGCTCGTCGATGATCCGTTGCAGCTTCTGGTTGATCTCGTCGCGGTGCGACAGCAGCTCGTCCAGCTCTGACTGCCCCAGCACGCTGCGGAGCGTGGTCTGCGCTATCTGCCAGGTGGCGCGGCGGTAGTCTTCCACCTTCGTCACTGCATCCTGAGGGTTCACCACACGGAAGTAGGCCACCGCGTTCACCTTGACGGTGACGTTATCCCGGGTGATGGCTTCCTGGGAGGGGATGTCCAGCGTGACCACGCGGAGGTCGATCTTCACCATGCGGTCCACCACCGGAATGATGAAGAAGAGGCCGGGGCCCTTGGCTCCCACCAAGCGGCCGAGCCGGAAGATCACGCCGCGCTCGTACTCCTGCACCACCTTCACTGCGGAGGTGAGCAGCAGCACCAGAAGCACAACGATTACACCCAGACTAGAGAACAACGTGGCTAAGAGCTCGTCCATTGGTGTCTCACTCCCCTTGGCGAGGGCGGCCGAAGCGTAAGGCAGCGCCCGGCGAACCGTCATGCAATCCTAGCACGGCAGACTATCTCCAACAAAGGCTTGCGATGAACGAGCCCTCACCGGCGGCCACCAGTGAGGGCTCGTGCAGGTGGAGGGATGGCGCGGCTTGTGCTAGGCCAACCACTCGTGCAGGTGGGCGGCCACGAAGTCGTCGTCGGTCAGGTGGGGGTAGGCCTTCTGCACCCGGTCGATCTCTGCCGCCTGGCCCGGAGAGAGGTCCTCCTTAGTGCTCAGGCAGGCGCGGCTGGCCAGTATGCCCTGGCGGCGCAGCACCTCGTTGATGCCGGCGATGCAGCCGGCGTAGTTGTTAGCCACGTCGAAGAGCGCGGAATTGGCATCGGTGAGTTGGTTGGCCTCGTCAAGTAGGCTTTGCGGCACGGCAGCTCCCGCCTGCGCCAGAGCCTGGGCACGCTGGTGCATCTCGACCGCGCGCTTGGTCCAGACGGCCCACTGGCCGAGCAGCCCGCCCACTATCCGCGCCGAGACCGGGCGCCCGTTCACCGGGAAGGAGAACGGGGTGAGGAGATCCAGAAGGATGTGATCGTCATTGCCGGTGTAGAGGGCCACCTCGCCGGCGCGGCCGGACTCGACCACGCCGCGCACCACATCGATGGTCTGGTAGCGATTGAAGGGAGCCATCTTGATGGCGATGACGTTCTCGATCTCGGCGAACCGACGCCAGAAGTCGAAGGGCAAGATGCGCCCGCCGACGGCCGGCTGGAGGTAGAAGCCGAAGAGTGGCATCACCTCGGCCACCGCGCGGCAGTGACGGATCAGCGCGTCCGTGTCGGCCTGCTTGAGCGCCGCCAGGCTGAGAAGCGCGGCATGGTAACCGAGCCCCTTCGCCAGCTCCGCTTCGCGTACCGCCTGCTCGGTGTTGCCCACCACGCCCGCGATGAGCGCGACGGGGCGGCGGGCAGCGCGCGCGTAGGCGCTCGCCTCCTCAGCCGCTAGCGCCAAGACGGGCTCGAGTAAGTCGAACTCCGGCTCGCGGATCTCGAACTGGGTGGTGTGCACGGCGACCGCCACGCCGCCGGCGCCGGCGGCGCAGTAGTAGCGGGTGAGGGCACGCTGGTGGCGCTCGTCAAGCTGGCGCTCATCGGTGAGCGCCAGCGGGTGCGCCGGAATCACGCATCCCTGGCGAATGAGCGAGAGGACATCTGTGGGTGGCATTGGGGCAGTCGACATGGTCACCTCTCTAGAACCGACCGTCGCGCGTCTCGAAGTGGGTGGGCTTGCCCAAGGACGTGCCGCCCCTGTCCAGCCAATGGGCGATCCAGCGCACCATCGTGTCCAGCGCAACGGTGGGGTAGCCGAAGTGGTCAAAGCACTTACCGGCATTGTTCAGCAGAGCGGTGGGCGCTTCTTGGCCCTCGATGGTAACGGGCTTGCCCAGGTACTCGCCGAAGCGCTCGGCCACGCGGCGCACCGAGACGATCTCCGGGCCGGTCAGGTTGAGGATGGCCGGGGGCGCATCGGACAAGGTGAGGGCGCGCAAGACGTAGGAGTTGGCGTCTCCCTGCCAGATGACGTTCGCGTGGCCCATGGTCACATCCACCGGCTCGCCGGCCAGCACCTTGGCGCCGATATCGAAGAGCACACCATAGCGGAGGTCAATGGCGTAGTTGAGCCGAATGAGGGTCACCGGCAGATCGTGCTCCCGGCTGTAGTACTCGAAGACGCGCTCGCGGGCCAGGACCGATTGGGCGTACTCGCCGACGGGCGCGACCCGGTCGGTCTCGACGCAGCCGCCGGAGATCACGGGCACGAGCGGGTATACGTTGCCGCTGGAGAAGACGACAGTGCGAGAGCGGGGGAAGCGCTCGGCGACCAGGCCGGGCATGTAGGCGTTCATGGCCCAAGTGGTGGCCTCGGCACCGGTAGAACCAAACTTCCGTCCGGCCATGAAGACGATGTTGGCCGCCTCGGGCAGATCCGCGAGCTGGTCTCGGTTCATGAGGTCGCAGGAGACGGTCTCGACGCCCCAGCTCTCCAGCTGCTCGCGGGTGGCGAGACTGGAGAAGCGGGAGACGCCTATGACGCGGCGGGAGACGCCCGCCTCATCGCTGGCGTGGCGAGCCAGCCGAGCTAGCGTGGGGCCCATCTTGCCGCCCACGCCCAGAATCATGATGTCGCCCTCCAGGCGGGCCAGGTCCGCGACCAGAGCGGCGCTGGGTTGGGTCAGCAGATCGTCGAGGGTAGCCTCGTCATCGATGTAGGCCGGGAGACCGGCGGTGCTACTAGACATGGTCGCCTCCTGTGGCTGGATCGGGTCGGCTTCGGTGCCGCCATTATCACACAGGCTCTACCGGCGGCAAACGAACCCGGCACCGCCGTCACCGGGTCGGGTGCTATACTGCAGGCAACCGGCCGGTGAGACAGACATGATAGCCCGGTAGCTGGGCGGCCGCTGGGGGACGAGATGGCGGTTACGAGCTGCGAGAGCATTCGCGAGATCGGTGTGGTGAACGAGCGTGAGATCCGTGTGCGCACTGTACGCGGGCTCAGCGCCGCCCTGACGCTGGCGTCGGCGCTGTGGTGGTGGGAGCTTCTCTTCCAGACCAGGCCCAACCTGGTCTGCTTGGCCCTGGCGACTGCCGGCATACTGGCGGGGCTGGCGGCGGTGTACTACGGAAGCCGCGCGCCGGTGGCGGTGGGCGTAGGGTTGGCCGTGCTCATCGCCGTGGCGGTGGCGGTTGCCGGCAGCCAGTTGGGCCTGGAGCGCTTGACTCTGTTGGCACTTCTTCCGGGCCTCGCGATTGCGGGGGCGGTGAGCGCCCGCGCTGGGCTCGCAGTGGGGCTGGCTACCGCACTGTTCTTGGGCTTGCACCCGGGGTTCGGCCTTAGGCTCGGCGGAACGCTGCAGACGGGTCTGCTGGTGGTGTCCCTCTACGCCGTCCTGTTGCCGAAGGAGAGCATCATCGAGTGGTCGTGGCGGCGGAGCGCTGAGGCCACACGGCTGGCGGAGCAGCTGCGAGACCGGCAGGGAGAGCTGAACCAGGCGCTGTCTCAGCTACGCTTAGCCAACCAGTTGCTCGCCCGCACCAACCGCGAGGTCGCGCTGGCGCACCAGGAAGCGGATGAGGCCCGCCGGCTCAAGGAGGAGTTCGCCGCTAGCGTCAGCCACGAACTGCGGACGCCGCTCAATATCATCCTCGGCTTCGCCGACATCATGCACCGCACCCCGGAGGTGTACAGCTTGGGCCAGTGGCCCCAGATGCTGCGCCGGGACATCGCCGAAATCTGGCGCAGCGCTCGCTACCTTACCGAGTTGGTGGACGACATCCTCGAGCTTGCCCGGGTGGACGCACTCGAGATGCCCGTCCGCCGCGAGATGACCGCCATGGCGGCAGTGATCCGCGAGACGACGGTGCTGGCGGAGCGGCTGGTGGGAACGCGCCCGGTGCGCATGGTGTTGGACCTACCCGACGAGCTGCCCACGCTCTCGGTGGACCGTACGCGCATCCGCCAGGTGCTGCTCAACCTGCTCAGCAACGCTATTCGCTTCACTGACGAGGGTGAGATCACCGTGCGGGCTGCCGTCGAGCGGGAGGAGCTGGTGGTGTCGGTATCCGATACCGGTGTCGGCATTCCGCCGCATGAGCTGGGGGCCATCTTCCAGGAGTTCCGTCGGGTCGAAGGGCAGGAGACGCGCGGCGGCAAAGGGCTCGGGCTGGCCATAGCTCGCCGCTTCGTGAGTCTCCATGGGGGACGGATCTGGGTGGAGAGCGAGGTCGGCAAGGGGTCGTCTTTCTACTTCACCCTGCCCCTGGCGGAGAAGCGCGTCTCCCGGCTATTTGGCGCGGTCTCCGGTGCTTCCGGGCCGATTCCCGAGGGGTGTCTGGTGCTCTACCAGCCCGGTGGCGGGCACGACACCGAGTCGTACCTAGGCCGGCACCTGGAGGGCTGGTCGCTGCTGACCGCGGAGGCGCCCGAGGCCCTAGCGGAGATGGTACTGCGCTACCACCCGGCCGCCGTCCTGGTCGACTCGCCCAACGACGTGGTTGGCATCGCGAAGCGACTCCCCCCGGGTGTGGTTGTGCTCCAGCTCGATCTTCCGTCCCTGCGCATGCCGGCCCCGGATCGGGTGTTCGACGGTCTGCTCAGCAAGCCGATTGCGGTGGAGGACCTGCTGGCGACGGTGACGCAGTTTGCCCCGCAGGGCTCGGTGCTGGTGGTCGACGACGATCCGGGCTTCGTGCAGTTGGTGCGTCGCATGCTTATGACTGCCGGCTCGCCCCACCTGGTTCAGTCGGCCTATGACGGCGAGGAGGCGCTCGGCAAGCTCGCCTCCGCTCAGCCGGACGTCATCCTGGTAGACATGGTGATGGAGCCCATGGACGGGCCGTCGTTGGCGCGTCAAGTCAAGGCGACGCCGGAGTTCGCATCGGTGCCCCTCATCGCCGTCACCGGCGCAACCTCTGCCGTTGCCGGTGATCGGGGGCATCAGCTCTCGCTGCTCAAGCGAAGTGGTTTACAGGACTCGGAGGTGCTGACGGTGCTGCGCTCGGTCCTGGCCGGAGTGCGCAGCGACTACCTCGCTAGCGAGCCCACCGGCTGACGGCGGACAGCAACTCCGATTGAGACACCGGCTTGCGCAGGTGGGCCTTGGCTCCCAGCGCCTCGGCGAGCAGGGCATCGTGGAAGACGGAGCAGACGATGACGGGGATGTCCTTGGTGTCGTCGCTCGCATGGAGCAGGTTGAGGATCGTCCAGCCATCTGTGCCGGGCATGAGCAGGTCCAGGAGCACCACGGCGGGCTGGATAGCGCGGGCCAGCTCGTAGGCCTGGCGTGGGTCGTCGGCCGGCACTACGGTCCACTCCCCCAGCGGCTCCAGGTAGCGGCGGTAGAGCTCGACGGCAGCCGGGTTGTCTTCCACCACCAGCACCGAACGCCTCCTGGCCGCCGGCACCGTTAGCTGCAGCGACACCAGATCGTCCGCTCCTCGATCCATCTCCAGCTCAGCGCGCAGGGTAAGCGCCAACCGTTCCAGCCCGGCGAAGGCCTCGCGGCTGTAGGTACCGGCATCAGCGGAGAACACCACCGACACGGTGGCGCCTGCGACGGAGGACTGGAATGCGAGGCGTACCTGGGGACCGGACGCTGCCTGCAAGGCCAGGCTGATCGCTTGTATCAGCCACTGGCGCAGCACCCCGGCGTCGGCGTAGGCCGTGCCCGGCGGGGTGCCGGGCTCCACCACCACCCCCACGCCTACCGTCTCGGCTAGGGCGGCCACCGTGGAGAGAGCGTCCTCGACCAGCTCCTGCAGGTCTACCGGCGCTGGACGCATAGCCACAGCATCGTCGGAGGAGTCGTCGGTTCGGCTGGAGGCGGGCGATGGAACCGCCTCTTGGCTCAGGCGGGCGTTGAGGACCTCGGCGAGGCGTGCCTCAGCGGCGCGTAGCTCGCGGTGAGTCTGGCGCTCGCTGAGGGCGAGCTCCTCTCCTACCTGCAGGACGCCCAAGCCGTCGACGTAGCGTAGCCACAGAGCGTTGTAGGCACGGGCTTCGTCGCTGCGGCGACTCAGGCGACGCGCCGGCCGAAGCGACTCGATGCTGTCCAGCACCAGGGTGCGGATGGTATGGGCACGGCTGTAGGGCTCGGCGCCGGCAAGCGCCGGCAGGCGCTCCAGCAGCGGGCTCCCCGCTAGAGCAGCGCTGTCCTCAATGTGAGTGAGGAGCCACCGTACGGTCTCGGGATGGATTGTCGCGTCGTCCATCGGGGCCGGAACCCTCAGCGGGCGCGGAGCGAGCACGCCCTGGGGATATGGTAGCCAGGCGGGCCCGACGGGTGCAAACCGGCTTGGCAGGCTGTTGGCAGGATCGTGGCAGACCCGCCTCAGGCGGCAGACCCATAATACAGTTGAACACCATGAGCGAACCTGGGGGCGGCGCGGCCGCCCTATGCTAAGATCGGAGGGAAGTCGCCAGTGTCGATGGTCGCCCAAACTCGCACCTACCGGGGCATGACCGCCACCACGCGCGAGAAGGTGGACGGCTACTTGTTCATCCTGCCCTGGATTCTGGGGTTCCTCATCTTCACCATCGGTCCCATGATCGCCTCGCTGTACTTCAGCTTCACGGACTACAGCCTGCTGGAGGCGTCCAAGTGGGTGGGGCTCGACAACTATACCAAGCTCTTCACTAACGACCCGAAGTTCGGCATTTCGCTCAGCGTCACGTTCCGTTACGCTCTGGTGTCGGTACCGCTGGGACTGGTGCTGGCGCTGCTGGTGGCAATGCTCCTGAACCAGAAAGTCCCGGGGATCCGCTTCTACCGTACCGCCTTCTACCTGCCCTCGCTGTTGGGCGGCGTGGCACTGACCCTCATCTGGATGTGGATCTTCAGCCCCGCCTATGGGCTCCTGAACTCGTTCCTGCGTCTGTTCGGCGTCGAGGGGCCGCTATGGTTCCAGAGCCAGGTGTGGGCGCTACCCGGGCTGATCATCATGAGCCTCTGGGGCGTAGGGGCGCGCATGATCATCTTCCTCGCCGGGCTGCAGAATATCCCCGACCACCTCTACGAGGCGGCGGAGATGGATGGCGCAGGGACTACCCGCCGATTCTGGCACGTTACCATACCCATGCTGACGCCTACCATCTTCTTCAACCTGATCATGGGCGTCATCGGCTCGCTGCAGACGTTCGCCCAGGCGTTCATCGCCACCTCGGGCGGGCCCAACAACGCGACGCTGTTCTACGCCCTTTACCTCTATCAGAACGCCTTCCAGTACTTCGAGATGGGCTATGCCTCAGCGCTGGCCTGGATCCTTTTCGCGGTGATCCTCGTGCTTACCCTGGTCGTTATCCGCTCATCTCCCATGTGGGTGTTCTACGAGGGGACGCTCAGGAAGTGAGGAAGGGTGAGAGTGTCAGCATGATCG
>JAAYAV010000177.1 GCA_012719195.1 Anaerolineae bacterium
GAATTGTAACGCATGGCTAGGTCGCGGATAGGTTGGAAGAAGCGCCCCACGTAGAGCCAGAAGGCCACCAGCGCGCCTTCGGTGAGGTTCCCGGCCAGCACTTCCCGTCCGCCGAACCAGACCACCATGGCCACGGCAAGGGCGTTGGTGAACTCGACCGAGGGGAAGTAGATGGCCGAGAGCCGAGACGCATACAGGTTCATGTTGAGATTGTGCCGGTTGATGCCCCGGAAGATGCTGAAGTTGAGGGTCTCCCGGACCAGCGACTGCACGACCCGGACACCATTAATGTTCTCAGCCAAGCTCCCGTTGATGCGCGATATGGCCTGCCGCACCTCGCGGTAGCTGTCTCGGGCCTTGGCACGCCATATGAAGGTGCCCACGGCCATGAGCGGCAGTACGGTGAACGTTAGCAGGGACAGCTTGAGGTCCATGAACAGCATCACGCCCACGATACCGAAGAGCACGAAGGTGTCATTCACCACCTGCACGATGGCCCAGGTGGCGAAGTCCTCGAGCACATGCACGTCCGAGGTCATGCGGGAGATGATCCGCCCGACCTCATGGGTGTCGAAGTAGCTCATTGACAGCCGCTGCAGGTGGGCGAACATCTGCGTGCGGATGTCGTACATGATCCCCTGCCCGGTGCGCGACAGGATGTCAGCCTGCTTGACGCGGATCCGCCAGGCGGCCAGGTTCAGTGCGGTCAGTCCGGCCACGGCCAGCATCAGGGCGGACCAGTTCTCGGCGACGATGCCCTCGTCGATGGCTAGACTAACGACATAGGGCCCGGCGAGGCTCAGTGCCGACGCCGAGACCACAAGGACCATGGCGAAGGCCAGCCTTCTCCGGTAGGGGAATATGTAGCCTGCCAGGCGGCGGGCCACATTGGGGTCGTACTCCGCGTAGCGGTCGTCCACTTGGTCCGGACGCTGGACGGCGGGCTTCTCCTCGGGAGCGGGCACGGCTTGCGTGGCCGGAACCTTGGCTGCGCGCCTACCGGCCATAGCCGTTCTCCTTTCCAAGGGCAGGCCGGGTGCGGGCAGCTTCCCCGTCGGCCACGGCCCCGAACCCATCGCGAGCCAACTGCTCCTCCTGGTCGCGCAGCTGAAGGTCGTAGATGCGCCGGTAGAGACCACCTTGCTCCAGGAGCTCGGCGTGCGTGCCGCGCTCTGCCACCTTACCGTGATCCATGACCAGCACCAGGTCGGCCCCCTTGGCGGTGGTCAGGCGCTGGGCAATCACGAAGGTAGTCCGCCCAACCATGACCTCCGCCAGGGCTTGCTGAATCTGGTGCTCGGTCTCTGTGTCGACGGCCGCGGTAGCGTCATCGAGAACGAGGATGCGAGGGTCGAGCAGGATGGCCCGAGCTATGGAGACGCGCTGCCGTTGACCGCCGGAGAGGGTGTAGCCGCGCTCCCCCACGAAGGTGTCGTAGCCATCGGGGAAGGCCGTGATGAAGTCGTGTGCCTGGGCGACCTTGGCCGCGCGCGTGATCTCCTCGTCGGTGGCATCGGGGCGGCCGTAGGCGATGTTCTCGCGCACGGTGCCGGCAAAGAGCAGCGGTTCCTGCATCACGATGCCGACTTGTCGCCTCAGAGACTCGAGGGTGTAGCGGCGGATGTCCACCCCGTCGATCTTCACCGCGCCCTGAGTGACGTCGTAGAAGCGAGGAATCAAGCTGACCAGGGTGCTCTTGCCGGAGCCGGTCGAGCCGACGACGGCGATGGTCTGGTTGGGCGCCGCCTCGAAGGAGACATCGGTGATGGTTAGCGGGCCCACGCGCCCCGGCTCGCGCCCGGAGTAGCGGAAGCTAACGCCCTCGAATGCGACCGTGCCTTGGAACTGAGGCGCCTCCACCGCGTCCGGCGCGTCGGCGACTTCCGACTGAGTGTCGAGGATCTCGAAGATGCGCTCGCCGGCAGCCGTGGCCTCGGTGGCCGAGTTCACGATCTCGCCGATGCTCTGGATCGGCCCCGCCAGCAGGGCCAGGTAGCTGCTGAAGGCGACGAGCACGCCCACGGTGAGTTCGCCTCGAATGGCTCGGGGGCCGCCGTAGAGCAGGAGCAGGGTGGTACAGAGACTGAAGAGGAAGATATTGGTCTGGTTGTTGGTGACCCAGTAACGGATGGACTGCAGTCGCTGCCGCCGGACACGGTCCACTTCGACGTTGAACTTGCGCATCTCGTACTGCTCGCGGGCGAAGGCACGCACTACCTGCGCTCCGAGGAGGTTCTCCTGCAGCACTGTGGTCATCACGGCGAACTGCTGCTGGATGGCGCGGAAGATGGGCCGGATGCGCTGGCGGAAGACCACCGCCATCACGGCCACCACCGGAAGCGGCAGTATGGACACCGCTGCCAGTTTCCAGTCCGTGGTGAAGAGGACGGCAAGGGCAATGACGGTCATGAGCAGGATGTTGATGGCCTGCATGATTGCCCAGCCCGAGAACCGCAACACGGCGTTGACGTCGGACGTGCAGCGCGAGATCAGCTGTCCGGTCTCGGTGCGGTCGTGGAAGGCGAAGGAGAGGTGCTGCACGTGGTCGTAGAGGTCGTTGCGGATGTCGTACGCCATGTTCTCGGCCAGCCAGGCGTGCAGGTATCGCTGCCCGAACGAGAAGACAGCGGAGGCCGCGCTGATGCCGATGATGATGAGCGCTGCTCGGTCAATCAGCCCCGGGTTACGGCCCGCCAATCCGACATCGATCACATTCCGGATGACCATGGGAACGACCAGCCCGGTGACGGTGGTTACGGTCATGCAGAGGTAGGTGACCACCGCCTGCCGCCAGTAGCGCAGCAGATAGCGGCTGACCAGGCGTTTCAGCGTATCCATCTAGATTCCTGAATGTGGCGGAACTGCCGGGGTTCGGGCAGCCGGGGGGCGTTGGCGGAGTGCGGTTCGGCGCTTTCCATGGGCTCTTTCATCTCCTGGCGCGCGGACGCCAGGGAGCCTCCTGTGGCCATATTGCGGGCGCGACCGGGTCGATAGGGCCGGCCTGCCGTCCAGCGGGCATGCTAGCATAGGCGGCAAAGTGGGGGCAAGGCATCCGGCAGCGGCCTCCTCGAGTGGGCGCGTTGACCGGCGCGGCCGGGCTCTCTAGACTGAGCAGCTGGGGTGGCCGCTGGCAGGCCGGCCCCTGAAGATCAGCAAGAGCGGTACACTACGGAGGGATTCGGATGATACGTCTGGCAGGAATGACCAGCATCTTCCCCGACCTGACTCTTGAGGAGGGCCTGGCGGCATTGAGTCGCCATGGCTACCAGGGGCTGGAGGCGCGCGTCGAGTGGAAGCATCGCTCCGGGATTGAGGCGTCCCTGACGGCGGCGCAGCGGGCCGAAGTCCGCCGGAAGGTGGAAGACGCCGGCCTAACGGTTTGTGCCGTCGCTACCAGCGTTCGGGCCGCCGAGGGCGATCCCGAGGCGCGGGCCAAGCATATGCGAGACCTGGACGGCTACATTGACTTGGCCGCCGATCTGGGGGCGCAGTACGTCCGCACCTTTGGCGGCCCCCGGCCACGCGACCGAGAGCTCAAGTACGTGGTGGACTACGTGGTTGAGGCCTACTCGTCGGTACTGGACCATGCCGCCGATCGGAGCGTGGTGGTGCTGATGGAGACTCACGACGATTGGTCCCATTCCAGCGAAGTGGCGGCGGTGGTGGAGCGGGTCAACCACCCGAACCTGAAAGTGCTCTGGGACATCATGCACCCGCAGCGCATGATGGAGAAGCCAGCGGAGACTTTCGGTGTCATCGGTCACCTCACGCGCCATCTGCACGCCCACGACGGTGTCTACCCCGAAGGCGGCACCCGCATGGAAATGCGACCGCTCGGGGAAGGGGTGTTCGACCACGCAACGCCGCTGCGTCTGCTCGACGAGGCCGGCTTCGACGGCTTCTTCTCCGTGGAGGTGATCCACGCTCCCGGGAGCGATCACGACGCCGAGGGCGTGCTCCGCCAGTACTCGGAAGCGTTCCGCCGGATTATGGGCCCCTAGGCTCCCGTCGGCGGGCAGGTCGGCTCCGGCTCTAGGAGTCCGACCTGCCTACCGCACGGAGTCGGACGGCCACGTCCGGGGTGTTGGTGCACACGCCCCAGACGGGCAGGCGTAGCAGCGCAGCGAGCACTGCCGGCCGTTCTTCGTGCCACAGTACCACCCCCAGCCCGGCGCGAGGGTAATGCTCCAGCAGCTCCTTAGTTACCAGCCGGTCCGGTCGCGTCCCCTCAGACTGCCAGCAGAGGTGCACGAGGCTTGCTCCAGCCTGCAGCGCCTCCGGCGCCAGGTCGATCCCGGTGTGACCGCTCAGCCAAGCCGAAGGCACGCCTGGCAGTAGGGCCACGGCTTCCCGCACCAGGTCCGTGTCAAAGGAGCAGGTAACCAGAGCGGGAACGGATGAGTGGCGCCGCAGAGCCAGGGCCAGGGCGTAGGGAGCGCCGGGCGCCTTCAGTTCCACATAGAGACCGCAGCGCCGCGCGAAGTGCTCAAGCACTTCGTCGAGCGTGGGCACCCGTTCTCCCGCGCCCGCATCCAGAAGGCGCAAGGCTGCCAGCGACGTCTCCTCGACCAGACCGCGACCATCGGTGGTTGCGGCGAGGTCGGATGAGTGCAGCACCACCGGGTGACCGTCGGCTGTCAGCCGGACGTCGAGTTCGATCCAATCGGCTCCCTGGGCGACGGCGCGCTCGAAGGAGCGCAAGGTGTTCTCGGGCTCGTAGGCTGAGGCTCCTCGGTGTGCTATTATGCGCAAGTAACGACTCCCCTCGGGCGAGACTGACACGCCGCCGATGCTAGCAGGCCGCCGTCGGCTCAGCTAGCGTCAGAAGGTGGTTCGACCTCCCGGGTTCGCTTAAGGAGAAGAACGGTGGCTTCACGTCCCCTATTGGTGGTGGTAGATGGGCATTCGCTGCTCTATCGCGCCTATCACGGCGTGCCCGACACCCTGACCAGCCGCCACGGTGAGCCCACTAACGCTATCTTTGGCTTCACGAACATGCTTCTCAACGTTCTGCGCGAATGGAAGCCGGCCTACGCTTTGGTCGCGCTCGACGTCGGGCGCTCCTTCCGACACGAGAAGGCGCCGGAGTACAAGGCCAACCGAGAGGCTATGCCGGACAGCCTGAAGGAACAGGAGAAGCGGGTCTGGGAGCTGCTGGAGGGCTTGCGCATCCCGGCGGTGGGCCTGGAGGGGTGGGAAGCCGACGATATCATCGGCACCATCTCCAAGGCGGCCGACGAGAGCGGCCTGGACGTGCTGATCGTATCGGGCGACACCGACGCCTTCCAGCTAGTGGACGATCACGTTCGCGTGCTGACCTCGGGCCGGCGCTTCTCCGATCCGGTCATCTACGACCGCGAGAAGGTCAAGGAGCGGTACGGACTCGAGCCGCCGCAACTCATCGACTTCAAGGCGCTGGTGGGCGACAAGTCGGACAACGTGGCCGGGGTGAAGGGCATCGGCGAGAAGGGAGCTACCGCTCTGCTTCAGGAGTACGGCAGCTTGGAGGAGATCTACGAGCACCTTGATGAGGTGTCCAACGCGCGGGCGAAGAGGGCTCTCAGTGAGGGCCGCGAGGAAGCCTTCCGTAGCCAGGATCTGGTCACCATCCGCCGCGATGCACCCTTCGAGCTAGACCTGGACGAGTGTTGCCCGCGGCGAGGCGACCCAGAGGCGCTGGAGAAGCTCTTCCGCGAGCTCGACTTCCGTACCCTTCTCCCACGGATCTCCGAGTTGCACGACGAGCCGCCCCGGAGGGCCGAAGGCCAGTTGGCCATGTTTGCCGGGGAGGCGCCGGACGCGTCTGCCCCGGAGGCGAGCGGTCCGACAGAGGCGACCGTGGTAGACTCGCCGCCGGCGCTTCAGGACCTGGCGAGGCGGATAGAGGAGGCGGAGTGGGTCTCGGTCGACGTGGAGACAGACTCACTCGAGGCGGTGAGCGCGGGGCTAGTCGGCATCTCTCTGGCGCTGGACGAGGGCGAGGGGTTCTACATCCCGGTCGGGCATCGCGGTACCGGAGAGCCCGTTATCGACCTGGAGGCCGTGCGCCAAGCGCTTCTGCCCGCGTTGAGCCTCAAGAGTCCCGAGAGAGCCGCCCACAACAGCAAGTTCGACTGGATGGTTCTCTCGCGCCACGGACTCGACCTGCCCGGTCCCGAGTTCGACACCATGATAGCGGAATGGCTACTGAATCCGGACTCGCGCAGCCTCAACCTGAAGTCCCTGGCCTGGGACCGGTTGGGCATGGAGATGACGCCCATCGTCGACCTCATCGGGAAGGGGAAGGCGCAGACCTCCATGGCCGACGTCGCCGTTGAGCTGGTGGCGCCGTACGCTGCCGCCGACGCCGATGCCACTCTCCGGCTACGACCGATTCTGGAGCAGGAACTGCGCGCCAAGGAACAGGAAGCCCTCTTCCGCGACGTCGAGATGCCCCTCGTTCCGGTGTTGGCGGCGATGGAGCTCATGGGCGTGCGCGTGGATGTCGGCTATCTGCGGGATTTCGCCGCCGAGCTGGAGACGCGGCTCCAGGAGATCGAGGATCAGGTCCGGATGGCGGCAGGATACTCGCTCAACCTGAACAGCACCCAGCAGCTTAGCGACCTGCTCTTCAACCAGCTCAAGCTACCCGCCGCTGGACTGCGGCGAACGGCCAGTGGCCACTACAGCACTGCCGCCGAGGTCCTGGAAGGCCTGCGCGGCGAGCACGAGATCGTGGATCTGGTGCTGGAGTACCGGCAGCTGGCCAAGCTGAAGTCCACCTACGCCGAGTCTCTGCCGGCGCTGGTCAACCCGGCGACCGGCCGGGTACACACCTCCTACAACCAGACGGCGACCAGCACGGGCCGGCTCTCCTCCAGCGACCCGAACCTGCAGAACATCCCCATCCGGACCGAACTGGGACGGCGAATACGGCGGGCATTCGTGGCCGAACCCGGCAGCGTCCTGGTAGCGGCGGACTACTCGCAAGTGGAGCTGCGCGTTCTTGCCCACGTTTCGCAGGACCCGATGCTCCTGAAAGCGTTTCAGGACGGCCTGGACGTCCACGCCAGCACCGCCTCTCTCACTTATGGCGTGCCAATCACGGAGGTGACGCCGGACATGCGCCGAGTGGCGAAGACGGTCAACTTCGCCGTGATCTACGGCGTGAGCGCCTTCGGGCTGGCGCGCCAATCCGCCCTGACGCAGGCGGAGTCACAGGTGTTCATCGACGCCTACTTCCGAACCTATCCTCGGGTGAAGGAGTACATAGAGGCGACGCGCGCATCGGTGGCGGAGAAGGGCTACGTGGAGACGCTCCTGGGTCGGCGACGCTACTTCCCGCAGCTCTCCGGAGGCGGGAGAGTCTCCCGGATGCAGCGCGGCGAGTTGGAGCGGGCGGCTATCAACATGCCCATTCAGGGGACGGCGGCCGACATCATCAAGATCGCCATGATCCGGCTCGATCGGGCCCTGAAGGAGAGCGGCCTTAAGAGCCGAATGATCCTCCAGGTGCACGACGAGTTGGTGCTGGAGGGGCCGGAGGCGGAAGCCGAGGCGGTCACGCAGTTGGTGCGAGAGGTGATGGAGGGGGCATTCGCTCTGGATGCTCCGTTGCGGGTGGAGGCGGCCGTCGGATCCAACTGGCTAGAGGCCAAGTGAGCCGCCGATGGCGCGCGGACGGGGCGGCTGTTGTAGAATGACCGGTCTGCCGCGGGCAAAGTAGTGAGCAGCAACGGGAGGATCGGTGCAGCCCATCAGGGATAGAGTGATCGACGTCATCCGGGCCGGGATCGAGCGGGCTCAGGCAGAGGGAGTGCTTCCCGGCTTCGAGGTGCCAGCCATCACGGTGGACAAGCCCAGGCAAGAGGGTCACGGCGACTATGCCACGCCGGTGGCCATGCAACTGGCGCGCGTAGCCCGAATGGCACCACTGCGAATCGCCTCCGCGATTCGCGATCACCTACCGGAGGATCCGAGCATCGGGTCGGTGGAGGTGGCTCCCCCCGGCTTCATCAACCTGACGCTGAGCGGGCCTTGGCTGGCGTCGCAGGTCGACACGGTTCTGGAAGAGGGAGAGCAGTTTGGCCGCCCGGCGTGTCCCAGGGGCGTGCGAGTGCAGGTGGAGTACGGTAGCGCCAACCCCACCGGTCCGCTGCACGTGGGCTTCGCCCGCAACGTGGTGCTCGGCGATGCGCTTGCCAACCTGTTGGCCGAGGCGGGCTACGACGTCCAGCGCGAGTACTACGTCAACGACGCCGGTACTCAGATGCGGCAGTTCCAGGAGAGCCTCTACGCCCGCTACGCCCAGGCTCTGGGCCAAGACGTGCCCATGCCCGAGAAGGGCTACCAGGGCTGGTACATCACCGAGTGGGGGAGGGACATCGCGGAGGCCGAAGGTCGCCGATTCCTCGACTTGCCTTACGAGGAGGCCGTGGCCGAGATCGGCGAGTACGGGTTGCAGCGTCGGGTTCTCCCCTCGGTCCGGCGGGACGTCGAGGATATGGGCATCCGGTACGACAACTGGTTTTCGGAGCGCACCCTCTACCAAGACGGCTCCTTCGAGCGGGCCATGGAGATCCTGCGCGAGGGCGGCTACGTGTCCGAGCGCGACGGCGCGGTGTGGTTCGAGGCCACTCGGCTGGGCGCCGACAAGGATGAGGTGCTCATCCGCTCCAACGGTCTCCCGGCGTACTTCGCCTCGGACGTGGCCTACCATTACGACAAGCTAGTGACCCGCGGCTTCGACCTCGTGATCGACGTGTGGGGGGCCGACCACCAGGGGCACGTGCCGCGCATGAAGGCGATGGTGGAGGCGCTGGGGCTGGATCGGGACCGTCTGCACCTGCTGCTCTACCAGTTGGTGACACTGAAGCGGGGCGGGGAGATCGTGCGCCTCTCCAAGCGGACGGGCGAGATGGTGACCCTGCGCGAGCTGATCGACGAGGTCAGCCCGGACGCGGTGCGCTACTTCCTCATCAGCCGCTCGCCTGACAGCCAGATGGATTTCGACCTGGAGCTGGCGGTGAAGCAGAGCGACGAGAACCCGGTCTTCTACGTCAAGTACGCCCACGCGCGCATAGCGAGCGTTTTGCGGCTGGCGGAGGCGTCGGGCTTGAGCTACGAACAGGCTGATCTGGGGCTTCTCGAGCACCCCAGTGAGATGGCGCTGCTCCGACACATGCTGCAACTGCCGGAGGTGGTGCTGGATGCGGCGGCCGACTTCGCCCCACATCGCGTGGCTTACTATGCCTACGACCTGGCCAAGGCCTTCCACGCTTTCTACCGTGACTGCCGCATCGTCAGCAGCCTGACGGAGGACACCGAGATGACCAAGGCGCGGCTGCGCCTGGCGGCGGCGGCCAAGGTGGCCCTGGCGCGGGCCCTGACAGTAATGGGAATGGAAGCTCCGGAGCGAATGTAGCCCGCCTGCAGTTGCTGTGAGAGGCGGCCCCGCGTATCATTGGAAGGAAATCAGGGCGAATAGCTCAGTTGGTTAGAGCGCTTCCCTTACAAGGAAGAGGTCACAGGTTCGAGTCCTGTCTCGCCCACTGTTGTACTCTGGGGCTCGCTCCAGCACCTCTGATTGGTGCGCGGCGAGCCTCTGTTGTTCGAGCCCGAATCGGCAACGCGCTCTGCTAAGGAGGGACTGAGTGAACTCGGCCGCTGGGGCGAATGGCCAAATCCCGCTCAGCAACCTCTACCTCGGCACCGCCGGCTGGTCCTACGCCGATTGGGTGGGCGCCTTCTACCCGCCGGGAACGCCCTCGTCCGCCTACCTCTCCGAGTACTCGCGCTCCTTCCGCGCTGTGGAGATTGACTCCACCTTCTACGGCATCCCACGGCCGGAGACCGTCGTCCGCTGGGCGGAGGCCACGCCCGCGGACTTCCTCTTCTGCCCCAAAATGGTCCGCACCGTCACTCACGACAAGCGGCTGATAGCGGCCGAGGCCGAGACGGAGGCGTTCCTTGGCACCTTGGGCCTACTCGGGCCAAAGCTCGGCCCGGTGGTACTCCAGTTCGACTACACCTTCGGGCCCGATCGGGCCGAGGATCTGCGCCATTACCTGGAGGGGCTCCCAGCCGGCGTGAGGGTCGCGGTGGAGTTGCGTCACCGCGGCTGGCTGCGCCAGGACACCTACAGCCTGCTCGCCGAGGTAGGGGTGGCGCTGGTCCTCCACGACCTGCATTACATGCCCCGCGTCAACGTCGTGACCACCGACTTCACCTACGTGCGCTGGCTGGGCCGCCGCGCCGACGTGGAGCGATTCGATCGCGTCGTGCGCGACCGCACGCGCGAGCTTTCGTGGTGGGCGGAGCAGGCGCGCGATTGGCTGACGCGCGGCATCCGGGTGTACGCCTTCGCCAACAACCGCTACCAGGGGCACGGGCCGGCCACCGTCGCCGCCTTTCAGGAGAGGCTGCAGGCCCTGGAGCAGGGCGTCTGAGAAGCAGTCACTCGGCGCCGCGGACCACCGCTGGCCCAGTTCGGGGCTGCCTGCTGTCCTCGAAGTGACGCAATGCTGGAATGAGCAGGGCGCCCAGCCCGGCGGCCAGGAAGACCACCGCGGCGATGGCGAAGAGCGGGCGCACGCCGAAGGCCTCGGCGAACGGACCCGATATCACCAGTCCGAGGGGCACTGCCGCCTGCGAGATGCTCAGTATGAGTGTCATCACGCGCCCCTGGATGGCCGGGTCCACGTGGGCCTGGATGATAGCCATCACCGGGCCGTTCACCAGGGGCAGCACGAATCCGAAGCCGGCCATCCCCGCCACCGCCAGCCAGAAGGAGCGTGACGGGGCGGCGGCGACAGCGGCCAAGCACACCGCTCCCCCGATGAGCGCCGCTATCACTGTCACCATGCGGCGCCGGAACCCTCCCCACGCCGCCAGCAGCGCCCCACCCACCACCAGCCCCACGCTGAGGAAGGACTCGATGGTGGCCAACTGAGTCGCTTGGCCCCCGAAGTGATCCGTCACGAGCAGAGGTAGCAGGTACATTGGAGGGTTGATGACCAGATCCAGCACGGCCGAAGCGCCGATGAGGAGGGCCAACGCCCGCCACGACCGGATGTAGCGGAGCCCGTCCATCATCTCGCTCCAGACCGAAGACCCTCCTTCAGCGCCGGCAGCGGCACGGCTGGGCTGCGGTATGGTCACCAGACCCAGAAGTAGGACGGCGGCCATGGCGGTACTCACATCCACCAGCATGATGGCACCCAGCGAAGTCACCGACATGAGCAGGGCGCCCAGGGGCGGGGAGAGGATGTTCATGGCGGCACGCAGGGCTTGGCTCAGGCCATTGACGCGGGTCAGTTGTTCCTCGGGCACCATCATGACGACCGACGACTGAAATGCGGCGTAGTGGAACGCCGATCCGAGACCGCGGGCGGCCATCAGGACGAAGACGTGCCAGGGCTGTGCTTGCCCCATCCAGAAGAGGTACGCCAGCCAGGCCGAGACCAGGGCGATGGATCCGTCGGCCGCCATCATGAGCCGGCGGCGGTTCCAGCGGTCGACCAGCGTGCCGGCTAACGGGCCGATCAGCACCAGGGGAAGGGTGTTGGCGAGAGCCGAGGCAACCAGCACGTTGGCCGAACCGGTGGTGGCGGTGAGCCACCACACCAACGCGAACCCGGCAATGGAACTACCCAGCAGCGACACGGCCTGGCTTGCCCAGACGGTGAAGAAGCGCGGTCTCCAGTCGTTCGATGACGCCGCAGTGGCCATGGCCGGACCCCTTCGGTAGGGATGTCGGGGCTGGTTGACGCCCCGGAGTGTGGGGAGAATCCGGGGTGAGTGCGCTAGAGCGCGAGCATGTACTCCACGCTGGGCAGAACCTGCCGGAAGCCGGCCTTCTCGTAGGCGCGCCTCGCCGCGGCATGAGCGTCGTCCAGCCCGGTGATCACGGTGGCGTACTTCATGCCCTCACGTCGGAACAGCTCGAGCACGTACGTGTACTGCGTGCTGCCCATACCGCGCCCGGCGTAGTCGGGGTGAACGGCGTTGTTGCCGATGGTGCCAATGGCGCTCCCTTGGTCTAGCGTGAACGTGACGAAGGCCACCACGCGGCCATCGATCTCGGTCACTCTCACCCACTCCGGGTGCCTCTCCGCGAAGGAGATCACCTGCTCACGCTTGTTTTCCACCGAGGAGCGGCGCGCCACCGCTCCCAGGGCCTCTTCCTGAAGACGCGCGAAGTGCTCGTATATGGGGGCCCAGGCTAGGGCGGCGATGCCGGCTATGAGTTCAGACTCCTCGGGCCGCAGTTCGCGGATCCGAGGACCGGCAGTGGTCTCGTCAGTCATCGCCACCCTCCCTGGTCGAGGTTATTCGCCCGCTGCTAGACGGTCAGGGTTACCTTGTTCAGGGCCCGCGGCGCGTCGGGCTGGTACCCACGCGACAGGGCCAGGTAGAGCGCGAACCACTGACCGGGAATGATGCCCACGATGGGACTAAGCCACTCCGGAACCGGGGGCACGCGGATGCCGAGACGTCCGAGGGCCAAGGCCTCGTCGCCGTCGGAGATGACCAGGAGCTCTGCCATCCGCTCCTTCACCTTTGCCAGTGACTCAAGCAGGTTCTGGTAGAGCACGCCCCGGGGCGCCACCGCGATCACGGGGAAGCCCTCGTCGATGCTAGCCAGCGGCCCGTGCATGAAGTCGGCCGTGCTGTACGGCTGCATGTGGCTGTAGCTCATCTCCTTGATCTTGAGGGCAATCTCGGAAGCGGTCGCCAGGTTGAAGCCGCGGCTCAGGACGACGCCCGACTGCATGTAGCGATAGCGCTCGGCGCAGTCCTTCACCTTCTCTTCCAGCTTGAGGGCCTGCGAGACGGCGTCGGGGATGCGCTTCAGCTGCTCGAGGCGCTCGGTGTCGTTGGAGAGGATGGCCGACAGCAGCGCGACGCAGGCCAGCTGGGCGGTGTAGGTCTTGGTCGCCGCTACGGCCTTCTCCTCTCCGGCCAGCAGCGGCAGCACGAACTGCGCCGCGTGCGCCAGCGGCGACTCCTCCCGGTTGGTGAGGGCCAGCGTCTGGGCGCCTTGCTCGCGGGCCTGCTGAATGACTGTGACGATATCAGTGCTCGCGCCGGACTGGGAAATGCCCACCACCAGAGCGCCCTCGAGGTTGGGCGGCGTCTTGTACATGGTATGCAGCGCCGGCGCTGCCAAGGCCACCGGGAGCCGGTTGTGAGCCCCCCAGAGGTACTTGGCGTAGGTGGCGGCGTGGTCGGAAGTGCCGCGAGCGGCGATGAGAACGAACTTCACGTTGGACCAGCGGATGGAGGTGGCGCAGTCGCGCGCTACCTCTTCGTTGACACTGATTACCCGCGATAGTACCTCGGGCTGCTCCAGGATCTCGGTACGCGTTTGGGTCATCTCAATCCTCCGTTCTGCCATTACTCCGCGCCACCAGCTCTTGGTCGAGCTTCTGGGCCAGACCCTGGGCTAGCTGCGCGGCGACTTCCAATGTCATGGGCTCGATCGCGTCGATGGTATCGGTCGTCCACTGCCAGTTCGGCAGGGCGCCGCGACGGTCAAGCGCATGTACCGTGATAGCCGGAATACGCGCCCGCAGCGCGACATAGGCGCTGGAGTTGCTCTGCTGGAAGGGCCGCGCCTGAGCCGGCAGCTTGAGCCGGGCCACCACCTCGGCGGCGATGCCCAGGACGACGCGGGGTACGGCAACGGCACGCGCGAAGCCCTCCAGCAGGCTCAACGTGACCGCCCCCGAGCCGACGCCTTCCAGGTTCACGAGGAGGGTGGTCTGGGGCACGAGTCCCGCTCGCGCCAGGAAGGCGCGCAGACCGGCCATGCCGGTCACGTGGCCGGCGTCGGCCACGAACCAAGTGTCGACCTGCTCAAGGGCAGGCATCTGTTCGGCCAACTGAACCAGCACGGCGAGGCCGCTCCCGTTGTGGTTGGCGCCTGGCGAGGCCGGCAACTCCATGACCCCGTGCAGGGTGACGGCCAGGTGGACGATCAGGTAAAGCCCCGCTGCGAATCCGATCCACACCAAGCTCTCGAGCCGGGTGAAGGTCGCCACCGCGGCCAGCACTAGGATGATGAGGCCGGAGTTGAGCGCGAAAACGTACGCCTGTCTCTGCAGCAAGGAGGCGCGCGGCGCGGCGAACAGCGTCGGCTGGGCGGTGTCCAGGTGAGCGGTGAAGACAACCGCGCGCTGCGGCGTCCCCATGGCGGGCCGCCGCCCAACGACGTTATGCGAAGGCGACTGGGGCAACAGCCGCGAAAGCAGCGGCGTGGCCGTCGCTTCCGCGAGCAGCACCCCGATCCCGGCGAGGGCGCACGCCGCCGCAAGCGGGGGAATCGGGCTCAGCAAGATGGCGGCCGTCACCAGAAGGCTGAAGCCGATGATGCTGGGCAAGTGCTGGTGGGTCTGCACCCGGACCGGCTGAAGTTCTGCCGTCAGCCCCGCTTCAGTCATGCGCTGGTGCACATAGCGGGCGGCATCGTTCTCTGCTTGCGATCCGGCCCGGCGCGGTCCGATCTCGGCAGCCAGATGCTTCAGCGTCGACATCATGGCGGCCGCCTCTTGGTTGGGCCCAGACTGAGCCATCAGCAGGCTTCTCCTAACCAACGGCGCCGGATGGCCATCCACTCGTCGGATTCCAGCACCTCTGCAAGTGTTGACATAATCTCATCGGCGAGGCGCGAAGCACGGGCGTTCGCGGCCACCGCGTAGGGTGCCTCGGTAAGGTGCTGCCCTATCGCCAGCCCCTGGTCCGCTACCAGGGCGCAGGCGGATACGCGCGTGACGATGCCGTAGCCCCCCGTCTCAGCCAGGCGCGCCAGCACCTCCCCCTCGGACATGACTTCCACCGTCGTGACCTGCGGAAGTCGGTCCCGCGCCAGCATTGCCGCCTCGCTGCCGGCCTCCACCACCACCGGCCCTGAGTAGCCGGCGTCCGGCTCACCTGTTCCGGCGGCGTGCACCCAGACCAGCCCGTCCACAAAGTAGGGCGTGCTGTAGCGCACGTCCTGGGTACGTTGCGCCTCGTAGGGCAGGGCGGAGATGAGCACGTCCACCTCGCCACCGGCCAACGCGTCATGGAGGCCGTCGAAGGCGATGTTGGCGATCTCCAGCTGCAGGCCCAGGCGACGCGCTAAGGCGTCGGCCAGGTCCACGTCAAGCCCCTGTACCTGCCCCTCCGCGTCCACCACCTCGAAAGGCGGGAAGGACGCGTCCATGCCCACTCGCAGGCGGCCGCGCTCGCGCACCCTATCCCAGGAGTCGTCCTCTCCGCCGGCCACGAAGACGTAGTAGAGAAGCGAGGCCCCGAGCAGAGCAAGGGTAACGAACGCAACGCGACGCATGACAGGATTATAGCCCCGGAGCGTTGCTTAGGCTACCGGCAGCGGAGGGCGTAGTCCTGTACGGCGTGGTAAATCGGACGGGCGAGGAAGTCGGGAGTGACGAAGGAGAAGTAGTCTTGATAGGAGTTCTGGGGCCAGGGGTAGCGGAAGGCCCACATGGCCACGAAAGGGCACCAGGGCCAGCGCTCAGCCGCCAGCGCGTAGGCGTCCCGAGTGTACTGGGTACGCTGGGCCGGCCGCACCGCTCGTGTCCAGCGCGGATGGTCGTTCCAGCCGGCCTCGGTGACCATTACTGGAAGGTGGGCGGCGCCGGAATCCACGAGGAAGGAGCGCAGCACTTCAGTTCGGCGGAAGTTGACGCGGTCGGGGCCGGGCTCGTCCGCGGGAGGAGCGCTCCAGCCGTAGGCGTGCACGGCCAGGGCGTCCATGCTTTCCAGGGCGCCCGCATCCCGGGCGCGCGCGAGAAAAGGCAGGTCACCCATGGCCAGGGGGCCGGCGTAGGCGGCCGCGACCGGCGCCAGGGCGCCGCCGAGAACCTGCGCCTGGGGGACCACTTCCTTGATGGCGCTGTAGCAGCGACGCAGGAGCAGGGCGTAACCCTCGGGATCCGGATCGCGAAAGCCCCACTCCAGGGCTAGGTTAGGCTCGTTCCAGACGATGTAGTGCCGCACCCGGTCGCCGTAACGCTGCGCGAAGCGGGTGCAGAAGGAGGCGAAGTGGGAGTACCGCTCCTGAGGCAAGAAGGAGGTAGCGGTGTCGGCCGGCCGGGCCCATTGGGGAACGAACCCCAACCGTGCCACTACCTGCAGACCCTGGCGCAAGGCGTGCGCGATGACAAGATCGGAGTGCGACCAGTCGAAGCGACCGGGAGCGCTCTCGATATAGGCCCAAGGGAAGTACTCCACCGCCCAGTGAGCTCCCATTTCGCGTACCATCTCCAGGGTGCGCTTGATCTTCCACTCCTCGACTTCATCGGTGAGTCGGGTGTGCACGCCGACGTGAGGGGCGCAGCCGAGCGGCTGCCGTTGGGGTCCGAGCGTGACCAGGGGCAGGGGGGTGCTGCCGGCGGCGAGTCCGAGGGCGCCCGCGGCCAATGCGCGCAGCAGCCAGCGGCGCTGGACCCGCGGGTCCCTCCTCAGGGAGAAAGGCGGCACTGCTCGAAGTAAGCCGCCACCTGAGCGAGGCGCTGCTCTCGCTGGTCGCCGGTGGGGAAGAAGGAGATGCCCTCGGGGGCGCCCTGCAGTGAGGCGGCCACGGCCGAGGCAACGCTGGGATCGTCGAGCCAGAGGACGGGCACCAGTTCGGCCCGGCACCGGAGACGCGCGCGGGCACGCCGCACCTCAATGGCCACCGCGTCCACCGCCAACTCCGGGCCCTCCTGGATACCGGGGCGGCCGCCCGCGGAAAGCCCCAGCAACCTCAGGGCCGTCGCCTCCCTCAACTCCGGCCCGATGGAGCGCGCTAGGCCAGCGAGGCCGCGGATCTCGGGCGCCAGGCAGGCCGGACCGTCACCGAGGCGGTAGACCATGGGGGCGACGACGTCCAGGTTCGCCTCGAGGAGGCGGTAGTCCTGCCCGACGAGCGGGGCCAAAGAGGGGGTGAAGACATAGGCCCCCAACGACGTTCCCGGGGCGGCGGCGTCGATGACGGCGCGCACTTCGGCGATTGCGTCGGCGATGATGGCGGATCGGAAGCGGAGCCACTGCAACAGCAGCTCGCTTCCCGAAAGGTAGGC
>JAAYAV010000178.1 GCA_012719195.1 Anaerolineae bacterium
ACTGCTCGCCCAGGACCCAGCGCAAAGCATCAGCCACGTTGCTCTTGCCGCTGCCGTTGGGCCCCACGATGGCGGTAATGGCCCCGGGGAAGGTCAGCTCGGTACGGCCGGCAAAGGACTTGTAGCCCTGCATGGTGACCCGGAGAAGCCGCATCGTCGCCCGCCTATCCCTGGGCCGCGCTGAGCCGCGCCAGGGCTTGCTCGGCCGCCCCCTGCGCGGCGGCTCGCTTGCTGGGGCCCACGCCCCGGCCCCAGACCTCGTCACCCACCACGACCTCCACCGCGAACCGGCGCCGGTGGTCCGGACCGGACTCGCCCACCTCGACGTAGCGCGGTGTCACTCCCACGACCGCCTGCACTTGCTCCTGGAGGCGGCTGCGGGCGTCGGCCGGCCCGGCAACCACGGTGACCAATGCGATGTAGGGTCGGAAGTGCGCCAGCATCACCCGCCGCACCGTATCCCAGTCGGAGTCGAGGTACATGGCCGCCACCACCGCCTCCAGCGTGGCCGCCAGGTTGGCGGGCTTGGTGCGTCCGCCGGTGGCCTCCTCTCCGCGGCCGAGGACCAGGTGCCGCCCCAGGTCCAGCTGTTGCGCCAGTTGTGCCAGGCCCTCGGTGCTGACAAGCCGGGCCCGCCAGCGCGTCAGTTCGCCCTCCTGGGCTTGAGGGAAAGCCTGGTAGAGAACCTCCGCCACCAGCAGGTCCACCACGGCATCGCCCAGGTACTCCAGCCGCTGATTGTCGGCCGTCAACTCCTCGCTCTCGTTGAGGCAGGAGCTATGGGTGAGGGCGGTGCGGAGCAGGTCCGCATCGCGGAAGGTGTATCCCAGGCGCTCTTGGATCTGGGCCGGATCGTGGCTCACGTTGTCAGCTAGTCCTCGTCGCCTATAATCAGCCTCGGCCCTCGGTTGGGCCGTCACCGCAATCCCATGGCCGGCGGACCCTCCGCCGAAGAGGAGCCCATGCCCGTCACGGCATCCGATATCGCTGCCGGTCTTCGCGCCCTCGGCCTTCCTGCCGGCGCCACCGTCCTCGTGCACTCCTCGCTGCGCAGCTTCGGCCAGGTGGAAGGGGGCGCCGACGCCGTCATCGACGGCATTCTGCAGGCGCTCGGACCGACAGGCACGGCTGCCTTCCCCACCTTCTCCGGGTCCTCCAAGCTGGGACCGGAGCACCCGCCTCACTTCGACGTGCGACAGACCCCCTGCTGGACGGGACGCATACCGGAGACAGCCCGCGACCGCGCCGAAGCCCGCCGCAGCCTCCACCCGACCCACAGCGTGGCCGCCATGGGACCGGGGACGGCCGACCTGCTGCACGACCACGAGCTCTCCCCCACGCCCTGCGGCCCGGAGACGCCCTTCGGTCGCCTGGCTCGCTGCGAAAGGGGCTATGTCCTCTTCCTCGGCGCGGATCTGCGCAGCAACACCATGTTCCATCACGTCGAAGAGGCGGCGAAGGTCGACTACCACATGCAGGAGGTGCCCGTCGCGGCGACGGTGGTGGACTACGAGGGCGAGACGCGAACCGTGCGCCTGTGGCTGCACCGCTATGGACCGGCCCGGGACTACCCGAAGGCCGAGCCCTACCTCCGCGAACGGGGCATTCTCACCAGCGGGCGCATCGGCGAGAGCACCGTACGTCTGGTCCGCTCGCGCCCCATGGTGGAATACGTGCTCGCCCGCGTCTCCGAGGATCCGGACTACCTGCTGGCGACCCGCAAAACACCAGCCTAGCTTAGCACGGAGCAGGCTCCACCGGCAACGGTCCGCAGTGGGCGGGGCGAATGCATCTTGGCCACAACGGCGTCCTTCCGGGCTGGCGACGCACCCCAGAACCGGCATCGCGTCCTCCCCGCGTCGTTCTGAGGCCCGTCAAGCGGCTGGGACAGTCGCTGGGGCCGAAGGACCTCCCGGTGCTGAGGGTAGATTCCTCGCTCCGGTCACGGCTTCGCTGTGAACTGGATCGGAATGACACGAGGCGACAGGGACCGCTCGGAATGACAGCGGGGCGGACGCCTGCAAGCGTCCGCCCCGTGGGCGTAACAGGAGTACCCGTCTAGACAAGCCGGCGCAGCGCCACCGTGCCGTTGTGCCCGCCGAGGCCGAAGGAGTTCGACAGGCAAACGTTGACCTCCGCCGGCCGGGCGACGTTGGGCACATAGTCCAGGTCGCACTCCGGGTCGGGCGTCTCGTAGTTCACCGTCGGCGGCAGGATCTGGTCGCGCATGGCGAGAACACAGAAGACGGCTTCCATGGCGCCCGCCGCCCCCAGCAGGTGGCCGGTCATGCTCTTGGTGGAACTGACGGGCAGGTTGTGGGCGTGCTCCCCGAAGACGCGCTTGATGGCGCGCGTTTCGATGGCGTCGTTGAGCTTGGTGCTCGTGCCATGGGCGTTGATGTAGTCCACGTCGGTGGGCTGCAGGCCCGACGCCCGCAGAGCGGCCAGCATGGCCTCGGTGGCGCCGTTGCCGTCCGGTTCCGGCTGGGCAATGTGGTAGCCGTCGTTGGTGGCGCCGTACCCGAGCAGCTCCGCATAGATGGTCGCTCCCCGTGCCTTGGCGCGATCGAACCGCTCCAGAACCATCACCGCGGCGCCCTCGCCCACCACGAACCCATCGCGGTCGGCGTCGAAGGGGCGGCTGGCCCTCTCCGGCTCTTCGTTCCTGGTGCTGACGGCGTGCATGTTGTCGAAGGCCGCCATGGCGATGGACACCAGCCCCGCCTCGGATCCGCCCGCGATCATGATGTCGGCGTCGCCGCGGCGAATGACCTCGGCCGCTTCGCCGAGGGAGTGGCTGCCGGTGGCGCAGGCAGTGGCCAGGCCCAGGCTCGGCCCGCGCACCCCCAAGAGCAGGCTGAGCTGCCCGGAAGCGGCGTTGAGCATGAGCCCGGTGACGGCGAACGGGCTGACGCGCCGCGCACCCCGGCTGGCCATCACGTCCAGCTGTTCCAGGAGCACGTGGATCCCGCCGACGGCCGACCCGATGAGGACGCCCACGCGGGTCGGGTCCTCCTTGGGGATGTCCAGGCCCGACTGAGCCAGCGCCTCCTGGGCGGCGGCGACGGCGAAGTGGACGAAGCGGTCGGTACGACGCACCTCTTTGGCATCCATGTACTGCGTTGGGTCGAAACCCTTAACCTCGGCGGCGATGCGGGTGCGCAGGTCGGTGGTGTCAAACTGGGTGATGGGGCCCACGCCGGTGCGCCCGGCCAGGATTCCGCCCCAGGTAGTAGGTAGGTCGTGGCCCAGAGGGGTAACGGCGCCCAGGCCTACCACGGCCACGCGCCCAGCATCGGGGTTGCTCAACGTCGTCCTCCATCGTCAGTGTGGGACCAGATCACAGGTGTTTCAACACGCAGAAAGGGCCCAGGATGCGACCGGACCGTCCGGCTATGGCTCGGTCACCAGGGGGGGCAGGGGGCGACCCTTGACGCGGCCCACGGGACGAGCTCCCAGCAGCACCCTGAAGAAGCGGTCCCGATGGATCTCGTCTACCCGGCGGAACATGCCCTCCATGACCTGGTCGTGAGAGAGGAAGGAGTTGCCGACCAAGTAGAGCCGTCCCTTGGTGCCGAGAACGTCGCGAGAGTCCTCGACGAACTGGCGGGCCGTGTCGAACTCCACGTCCGACCCTAGGTGGAAGGGGGGATTGGTGGCGACGACGTCAAAACGCTCGCCGACTACGGCCGAACCGGCGTCGCTGAGGCGAGCGACGGCGCGGGGCAGCCGGTTGTGCTCGATGGTTCGCTGGGCGGCCCGCACGGCGGGCAGGGAGTCGTCCACCATCACGACGCCTTCCAGGTCCGTGAGCCCGCTGCAAACCAGGCCCACCATGCCGGCGCCGCAGCCCAGGTCCAGCACGCGCTCGCCCGAGCGAACCTCCAGATGGGCCAAGAGGCGCTTGGTGCCCCCGTCCAGCCCCTTGCGCCCAAAGACCCCCGGCTTGCTCACGTACTCCCAACGGCGTTCACGCGCCTGGAACTGGCTCACCGTGTACTGGTGGTAGGTTGAGGGAGGCGGCGGGGCGCTGCCGGGACGCTTGAGCGCCCGGGCCACGCGGTAGTTGGCGGTGGTGGCCACCATCTCCACGTTGCCGAACCACTCGCCGGTGGTGGCCACGCGTGTGACGATGCCGGTCTGCTTGGCGCCGGCCAGGTAGAACCGGCCGCCCGGCTCCAGTCGCTCCCAGGCAACGCGAATGAACTCCTCGCCCAGGTCCCGTCCCCGCGGCAGATGGGCCACCACCACGTCCACCGTCAGGCCGGCGGGCAGGTCGGCCCCCACATCGCTGTGCCAGACGCGGCCGGGAAGGCCGAGACGGTCCAGGCTGAAGGAAACAGCCGTGACGGCAGCGTAGCTGGCGTCGGCCAGGTGCAGCTCCACGTTCGGCTGGATGAGGCCGGCGCCGAAGCCGATGACACCGTTGCCACACCCCAGGTCCAGCAGGCGCGACCCGGCCGGCACCCCGTCTTTGGCGAGGGTGGAGAGAAGCATCTGGGCGGCGCGATCGGGCTTGCGCCAGGAGAAGATGCCGGGCTTGGTGTAGAGGCGCAGCGGCCCGGCCGGCGTCCGGACGACCGTCGGACGGAACAGGTGATAGTCGCTGTTGCTGGGGCGGGCCGGCAGTCCATGCATCTTCATGGGTCGCATTGTAGCCGGGCCGGCCACCGTGAGCGAAAGAGGGCCGACCAAGCCCGAGGCCGGGCTGCGACGAAGCCGCGGGGGATGGCAAAGCCCCCTTCCGCGGCCGGAAAGGGGGCTGGCAGTCGAGCGAGAAGGCTAGGGCAGGTAACTGAAGGGGTTCTGCCGGACGCCGCCGGAGCGCACCTCGAAATGCAGGTGGGGGCCGGTTGAGCGGCCGGTGTTGCCGCGCACCCCCAGAACATCGCCCTTGGAGACGTTCTGCCCCACTTCTACGTTGATGCCGTCGAGGTGGGCATAGAGCGTCTCCAGCCCGTTGCCGTGGTCGACAATGACATGGTAGCCGTAGCTGGTGCGCATCCAGGACACGAGCACGACGGTTCCGTCGTCCGTCGCCACCACCGAGTCGCCCCGGTCCCCGGCGATGTCAATGGCGGCGTGGTAGGACGTCACACCTTGGCTGATGTAGCCACCCACCGGCCAGATCATGCTGCCGCTCCCCGCTTGCGGGTTGGCCACCAGAGCGGTGTAGGTCCGCTCCTGGTTGGGCAGGGTGATGACCTTAGCAGGAAGATCGGGCAACTCGGCGCCCGGCACGATGATTCGCGCGCCCACGACGAGGTGCTCGGGGTCGTCGATATCATTGCCGCCGTAGTTGAGGATGGCGCTCGGTTCCACCTTGTACTTGTCGGCGATGCTCTGCATGGTGTCGCCTTCAGCTACGGTGTGGTAGGCGCCATCCAGCGGCAAGATGACCAACTCCTGTCCGATGGACAGGCTGTCGGGCGAACGGACGAGAGTGTCGTTGGCCCACAGGACGGTCCGCATGTCCAGGCCGTAGCGAGCGGCGATGCCGGAGAGGGTGTCTCCCGCCTCCACCGAATAGGAGCGCGTCTCCCAGTCCGGGTAGTCTCCCTCCACGGTGCGCACCAGCCCGGCGCGCTCCAATACCGTCTGCTGCATCACCCCCGGAGTGCTGCGCTCGTCGCGTGTGCGCAGCCAGGCGTCATCCCGCGCTGTCCCGACGTCCACGCCGTTCCTGGCCGCGGGCAGGCTGACTGTGAACTCGGGTGTGGGAAGGTAGGGTAAAAGGAGGGCGAGGACGGCCACCAGGGCAACGGCGAAGTGGGTACCGTATTGCCGCCACACCGCCCCCGAAAGTACCGGAAGGCGCGGCGGGCTGATTGAGGATTGGCTGAGCTTCTTGGAAAGTGCGTCTTCGAGCCACCGGCGTACTGCGAGCGTGCCCGGTGGAGATAGCGCAGGTGTGTTCTCCATCGTCTCCTGCTGACCGGCGACGCTGCCTGAGCCTTATGATAGTTACGGGAGAAGTGCCGACAGCCTAGCACATCGGCTAGACCGCCGCAAGGGGGTTAACGCAGCAGCCGTAGTGAGGGCGACGGCGGCGGCCCATTCGCCCCCGCCTGGTCAACCGCAAGGGCCGCCTCTGGAGGGCCCGCCGCGATCATGCACCATCTCAGTCTTGGCACCAAAACCGCATCAAGACGTCGATGTATTCCCCTCAGGCGGGCCGAGGTCGGCCCGCCACTTCCGCCTGCCTCTGCACAACCTGTCCATAACCGTCCCGCATCCTGTGGATAAGTACCCCCAAAAGCGTGGATAACTCCCCACTTATGTGGATAAGTCCCGACTTTCGCCTCCGCTTATCCACAGGCCCGGTGCATAATTCGGCTCCCCCTCCCGGCCTGTGGACTAGTGGCCCTCTTCTCCCCAGCGTTTCCCCAGCTTCTCCCGACGACGCCTGTGGACAGAAGTACCTGCATATAGTGTCCCCACAGGCCAAATCCCCTATATATGGGCATGAGCACCCTTCGGCGCGATGTTACTCACAGGTTGTTCATCCCCTACTACTACGACTACCTTAACAACTCTATTCAGGGGACATACTGTGGATATCCTCAGACTCCATCAGTACCTACTCACCGACCTATCTACAGATCCCGACTTCCGAAAGCGCGTACCGCGAGAACCACTGTGACCGTGCAGTACAAGAGGGCGTACCACACCATGGCCGGGCTGGGGATAGAGGTGACGGCGAAGGGGGTGCTGGCGAACTGCTGAAACAGCGGTGGCTGCATGAGGTAGGCGGCGCGCTTCCAGAGGGCCTCGGTGGGAAGGAGCAGGCTGGTGACGATGCCGACGCGGATGGCGGATTGGTTTCCCACATACCCGCCGATCTGCTCCGTCCAGCCGCCCAAGAAGGAGAGGCCAAAGAGCATGAACACCGCGATGCCATTGGCCAGGGTGGAAAGCCGAGTGCCGCCGAGGAGCGTCAGAGAGGCGAGGATGATGCCTTCCAGCGCTATCAGGGCCAGGCCGGTCACGGCATTGGGGATCAGGTAGCCGGACGAGATCCAGCAGATGAGGATGACTCCGCCGCCGAGAAGTGCCACGGCGGTGACCACCAGAAGGGCGAACGCCAGCCACTTGCCCAGTATCACCTCTCGGCGCCGGATGGGCTTGGCCACGACGCTGTGAACAGAATGAGAGGCAATCTCTCCCGAAACGGTATCCACCGTGGAGAGGACGCTCACCATGATGATGATGAAGTTCACCGCGTAGAGACCGGCGATCGTGAAGAAGGAGGCTGCCTCGCCATCGAGCCCGGAGTCGGGCAGCTGCGCCAACACCTCGGCGTAGATGAGGCGAAAGCCGATGGCGAAGAGGACGAGAAAGGCGACGCTAAGGGCCCCGAGTAGCCAGAGGATCCGGCGGCGGCCGGCCTCCCGCAGGGTGAGCCAGGCGATGTAGACGATGGTCATCCTGCCCCTTCTCCCTCCATGAGTTCCAGGAATACCTCTTCCAGCGACGACCTCTGGGGCCGCACCGAGCGGATCCTTACCCCGAGGGCCACGAGGCGTGCCACCAGATCGGG
>JAAYAV010000179.1 GCA_012719195.1 Anaerolineae bacterium
AGGCCGGCCAGCGCGCGCACGAGCGTCTCGCCCTCCGGCCCGGGCTCCAGACCCAGCGTGACCGCGGTCAGCCGGTCGGTCGCCGTCACCTGTTCCAGACGCAGCGTCAGCCCGTGGCCTTCCTGTTCTGCCCCCGGCTGGAGCGAAACAGGCGCCATGGGCACCGCCGGTCCGCCCGGAATGTCCCAGGCAATCACCCAGGGGCCGCGGACGGTCACATCGGCGCCGTAGCCGGTCCCACCCACCTGGATGGTGACGGTACCGCTAGGCTGGGTCGCGAGGAGCAGGCTGTACTCGCTCAGGCGTGTGCGCGGATCTTGGTGTCCGCGGGTGCCCCGGTAGTCGCCCGTTAGCGCGCTGAAGGAGACGTAGCCGAGGCTGCGCTCATCGCTGCTGGGGAGGGGCGCGGTGTGCAGCACGAGCGCGAAGGGGGGCTCGTTCTCGCCCTCGTACTCGTTCGCCTCCAGCCGGGCGCTGGTGATCTGCAGGGGCAGGCCGTCCACTTCAACCACCACATCCAGCGGCCACTCCTGGCCCAGGTGCGGGTCGTCGCCCAGATCCAGGGTGAACCGGGCGTCCACCGGCACGCTGAAAGTGAGAGAGTCGACGGTGAGCGTCAGCCGGGTGGCCGCAGGTGATACCGGAGCGAACGCCAGCGCACGCACCTCGCGGCCAGGAGCGGGCTCCGGCGTGGGCGAGGTGACCGACCCCATCTCGCGGCTGGTGACGGCCGCCACGGACCCGCCAGCGGCGGCGAGGCTGGCCGCCGAGGGTCTAAACCCCTCGTAGTAGACGTGGCCGAGATCGTCCCTCAGGCTCACGCGGCCTTCCTGGGCCAGGCGCGGAAAGCGCCAGTCTGCCTCCGGCCAAGCGAGTTCCAGATTCAGGCCGGTGCTCTCCCGGCTGTGTGCCGCCTCAAGCACGCGCAGGGTGATGCCCTGGTGGCTATCGCTCGCGTCCTCGAGCGTATACGGCACCGCGTACCCGGTGGGCATCATCTCGCCCGTCGCCGGGTGCAGACCGAGGGTCACCTCCCAGTTCTCCGGAGCGGCACCGGGAAGCGTGATGGGCAGTCGCTCCAGCAGCAAGTCCACCCGGTAGACGTCTGCCGGCAGAGGCGGGAAATCCACGGTGGCCTCGCCCCGTCGGGCCTGCCAGCCGGTGGGAGCAAGGGTGCTGCCGTCGGGAAGGCGCAGATGGAAGCTCAGCTCGTCCGGTGCTTGCGTCTCGTCGGCCAGCGGGGGCAGCCCCTCTGCGCGCAGTGTCACCACGGTGCGGTCCGGCTGGGCCAGCACCTGAGACACGGTCAGCGTCACGCCATCGCGGGTGACGGAGACTGGCGCCGGCAGGGCGCGGGTGTGCTCCAGGTCCACGAACCCTACGCCGAAGAGGTAGGCCCGGATCCGACCGAGCTCGGCCAGCACGCGGGCCGGCCCCGCCAGGGCGGTAACCAGCCCCAGGGCCAAGACCAGCGCCAGGGCAGCCGTGGCCCAGCCGTGCCGCCGGAACGACGAGCCCCACCAGGTGGTGAACCGCGTCCACAGGCCCCCATCGGGGCTCGGGAGGGCCGGGGCGGCCGGGGACGTGACGAGGTCAGCGGCGACGGGGCTCGCCTCGGCGAGCAGTTGGAGGCGGAGGGCGTCCACGAACTTCGCATCCGGCTCGGGGGCGGAGAACAGCTGCGCCAACGCTCCCTCTGTGACCTGAATCTCGCCATCGTTCATCTCATTTCGCGCCATCAGTCGACTCCCAGGAGCGGTGCAGCCGCCGTAGCAGCCGGTGCATGGCCATCTTCACTGCATCCTCGCTGCGGCCCAGCAGCCGTCCCATCTCGCCGTAGGTCAGTCCGGCGGCAAAGCGCAGCCGCAGAAGCTCGCGCGCGTCCTCGTCCAGCCCCTGCACCAGGCCCGCCAGACGCCGCAACTCCTCCTCGCGCACCAGGTCGGTCAGGGGATCGTGGTCGGTCGCAACCGGCGCGGCCGCCTCCAGAGGAGCGTTCTGCCGCCGCCGATGGTGGTCGGCCGCCCGCCGTCGGGCGATGCTGAAGAGCCAGGGGGCGAAGCGACCTTCCTCCCGGTAGCTGTCCAGCCCCGCCAGGGCTTCGGTGAACACTTGAGCGGTAGCGTCCTCGGCGGAGTGGGCGTCGCCGACACGGGAGTAAAGGTAGCGGTAGACGCGGGCCACGTAGCGATCGTAGAGGGCGGCGAAAGCAGCCCGGTCTCGCCGGGCATCCCGCACCAGTTGGGCATCGTCCGGCTCGCGGACCTCGGTCAGTTGGTGGGCCAGTGGCAGGCTCGGCATCGGTGCCCCTCTCGGCGCCGCGTAATCACGTCATCTACCAACTATATCGGGCTCGACGGGGAAAGGTAACGCCGGTGTGTGCCAGGTGAGCATACGCCGCCTGGTCCGCCGGCCCGAGCGGGAAGCGGGAACCGGAAAGGGCCTCTCGTACAGCGGCGACGCGAGGTGTGGTCTCGCGGAGCGAAACCACGAGGGGGGTTAGGTGAACTCCGTTGGCGTCCCCAACCGGGATCTGGTAACCATTCTGTTGGAGCGGATGACCGGAGGTGAAGCGCTACTCACCTCACCGCCGGTGGCGTGGCATCGCGAGGGCTACGTCCCCGGCCCCACCCACTGCTTGGCGTAGAGGTCCTGGTATACCGGGCTGGACTCCAGCAGTGCCTCGTGGCTGCCGCGCGCCACCAGCCGGCCCGCCTCCAGCACGTAGATGCGGGTGGCCTGCTTCAGGGTGGAGAAGCGGTGGGCGATCAGCAGCGCCGTTCGCCCGCGCAGCAACTCCTCCATGCC
>JAAYAV010000021.1 GCA_012719195.1 Anaerolineae bacterium
TGTTGGCCGGGTGGACGTGCCGCTCGATCACGCAGTCCGTTCCGATCTCCGGGCCCAGGGAGTGGAAGTCCGACCAGGGCGAGACATGGAAGCGACGCAGACCGGGCGTCTTCTTGACGACGGCGTACTTGCGGGTGAGGTCCTCACATCCGTGGAAGTACACCCGTCCCGGGTGGTAGAGCCGGGCAATCCGCTCGTGGTACGGCTGGAGGAACTCGTCGAACATGGCGGGCGAGATAGTGGCGGCGCTCTGCGCGGAGATGTACACCCAAGAGGAGTCGATGCCGGAAGAGGCCCGGAGTACCTCGGGGCCCATCTCCTCATAGTGTACGCGGCAGCCGAGCCAGGAGCTGGGCACGTCGAAAAGCCGCAGCCGGTCCGTCTCCAGGAGGCAGCGCTCAAACGCGGTGGTGACGAAGTCCATGAGGCGGTGCACCATCCGGGGGCTGTCTACGAAGTCGAAGAGCAGGTTGTCCATCCCCCGAAGGCGGACGACGATCTCGAACGGGCTCCCTCCGACGCGGTCGGCACTGACCACCACCGGGATGCGGCCGCCAACCAGCTCCTGCGCCTGCTCCACGCGGCGAGCCGTCTCCTCAAAGTCGATGTCCATCGGGGGCAGAGTCAGACGGTCCAGATCGGCCTCCGACTCCACCGGTGGGACGGGCTTGTAGGCGCCGCCGGAGGCGTAGCCAAACTCGGCCTCGCGGCGGGTGAGGGGTAGGCCCCACATCTCGTCGGCCGGAGTGCGGAAGACGGCGCCCACGCTGAGCACCGGGAGGATGACATCGTCGTCGGGGATGTGCTCGTGCTTGTACAGGCGCTGGCGGAGCTGCAGCTCTATCGAGCGAGGGAGCCCTTCGGCGAAGATGAGCTCGTTGGGCGAGATGATCTCCTGCCAGACGGTGGGGTAGCCGCCATTGACGGGCAGGTGCACGTGGATGGGGGTCTTCTCCACCTTCTCCAGGTGCTGATGCCGGGTCCACATGGCCTTGCGTTCGGTGTAGCGCGGGTCTTCGCAGGCCTCGAGGAAGCGGTCTACGAGAGCGGTCAGCGGTGCTCTCGGGTCGGCAGGCATGGGCTCGTACCTCCATAGACAAGTGTGCGGGTCGGCAACAGGACGGGGGCCGCTCTACGCAGGCCCCCGCGCCGTTCTTATGCTGCTAGCTAGAGGGTAGGTCTAGGCGTATGGGTCGGCCGCGTCTCGCAGGCCGTCGCCCATGAAGTTGAATGCGAGCACGGTGACGATGACGAAGGCTCCGGGGAGCATGAGCCAGGGCGCGAGCGCCACTGTTCGGACGTTCTGTGCTTCCTGGAGCAGCACGCCCCAACTGATGGTGGGCGGGCGCAAGCCGAGGCCGAGGAAGGAGAGGCTGGTCTCCGACAGGATCATCCCCGGGATGTTGAGGGTGATGGAGGCGATGATATGGCTCAGGATCGACGGCACCATGTGGGAGAACACGATGCGACGATCGCCGGCGCCGGAGATGCGAGCCGCGGTGACGAAGTCCTCTTCGCGCAAGGCGAGGAAGCGGCCACGGACAACACGCGCCAGGCCGGTCCAGCCCACCAACGACAGGATGACGGTGATGGCGAAGTAGACGCGGATCTGGGGCCAGTCCTTGGGAATGGCTGCACTAAGGCCTAGCCAGAGCGGTATGGTAGGAATAGACCGCAGGACCTCGATTACACGCTGCATCACGGTGTCGAAGACGCCACCGTAGAGGCCGGAGAACCCGCCCAAGATGACGCCGAGGACGAAGCTCAGCGTGACGCCGACCAGGCCGATGGACATCGAGATGCGGGTGCCGATCATGATTCGCGACCACATGTCGCGGCCGAGCCGGTCGGTGCCGAGCAGGTAGAGGGTGCCGTCGCTCCCTTCATCCAGGCCTAACAGGTGCACATCGGTGGGGAACAGGCCCACCATCTTGTAGGGGATGCCCTTCACGAACCAGCGAATGGGATAGCGGCGCTCCGGGTTGGCGGTATAGACCGGGCGCAGAGTCTCCGGGTCTCGCTCAAGATCCAGGCCCAGGACGTAGAAGGTCAACCGTCCGTCCACCTGACCCAGCCTGACAGTCTGGGGCGGGGCAAAGACCCACTTAGTCTGGTGCTTGTAGGGGTCCGATATGGCTAGGAAGTCGCAGAAGATGGCGATGAGGTAGAGCACGAACACCACCACCACACTGAGCATGGCGATCTTGTGACGGCGGAAGCGCCACCACATGAGCTGCCACTGGGAGGCGACGAATAACCTCTCGGCCTCATCTTCAGGCCCCTCTGCCGGCACTTGGTTCTCTGTAAGGTTGATGTCTTCGGCCATTGCAGCCAATCACTCCCGTTTGCTTGCTAGGGTAAGGAATCCCGTTCCGCGCCCGAACGCCGGAGGCTAGATGGAGTGCCGGATGCGCGGATCCACCCAGGCGAGCAGTACGTCTGATATCAGGGTTCCTATCACGGTAAGGGCGCTGACCATCATGATGAAGGTACCGGCGAGATACATGTCCTGCATCATGAGGGCGCGGAAGAGCAGAGGGCCGGTGGTGGGAAGCCCGAGCACGATGGAGACAATAGTCTCGCCACCGACCAGCCCCGCGAGGGTCCAGCCGATGGTGCTCACGAAGGGGTTGATGGCTACTCGCACCGGGTACTTGAAGATGAGGCGCTTCTCGGTGAGGCCCTTGGCGCGGGCGGTGATGACGTAAGGTCGCCGAAGCTCGTCGAGAAGATTGGCGCGCATGATACGAATGAGGCCGGCCGTGCCTGCCATGCCCAGAACAACCATGGGCAGCCAGAGGTGCTTGAGCATGTCGACCACCTTGCCCCAAGTCCACGGCGCATCTGCGTACTCCGCCGAGAACAGGCCACCCACGTTGGCCCCGAAGACGCTAAAGGCAAGCCACATCAAGATCAGGGCGAGCATGAAGTTGGGTATGGCCAGCCCGATGAAGCCGATGAAGGTGGCCAAGTAGTCTCCAATTGAGTACTGGCGGACGGCAGAGTAGATGCCGATCGGTAAGGCGACGATCCAGTTGAAGAGCAAGGCGGCGAACGACACCGCCATGGTCAGGCCCAGGCGTTCCCAAATAAGCTCGCCCACCGGTCGGTTGAAGAGGAACGACTGCCCGAAGTCGCCGTGCATCATTCCCCAGACCCATTTCCCGTACTGCACGTAGATCGGCTGGTCCAGTCCGTAGCGCTTTTTCAGCGACTCGATCACCGCTTGATCACGGGTTAGGCCGCTTTCCTCGAGGCGCTCGATGTAGGCCGTGAGGAAGTCGCCCGGCGGTAGTTGGATGATGGCAAACGATATCACCGAGATGATGACAAGCGTCATGACCATCAGGAGCAATCGTCGCCCGATGTAGCCCAGCATCTATTCTCTGCTCCCCATATGGGATGTGTGTAACTCGAGCCAGACACGGTGCCCACAGCAGGCCCCGAGCCCTGTTACCCAAGGGAGGCCCACCGGGCCTCCCTTGGTTTGGCCGGCAGCGCTAGCGCCGGCTACTGCTTCATGAAGAAGTGCTCCGGATTGTACAGCTTGGGAGACCACACCGGATAGGCGAGGACCCCTCTCTCCGGCACGTTCGTCACGCCGTTCTTGACAACACAGAGTGACAGATCGCCGCCGAAGATAGGGGCGAACCAGAGGTTCTTGGCCCCGATGTAGAAGGCCTCGTCAACGAGAGCGGCACGGTCGTCAGGATCGACGGTGACGTTGACCTGTTCCCAAAGGTCCACCAGCCCGGCCGCCTCGCCCTCTGCCGCCTCGCCGTTTGCGCCGCCGGTCTCGTAGTACCAGCCCCAAAGCGAAGCCCAGTAGGTGCTGGACTGCACCGGGAAGAGCGTGCGCGGATAGGCCAGCCAGAATAGGCCGCCCGGAGCGATATCGGCATCATAGCACAGGATGTCGTAGTCGCTGGCCTGCAGGCGCGGGCCCCACAGCTCGCCGGCGACGAAGTCGATGTTGGTCTTGATGCCCAGCTCGGCCAGGAACTGGCCCTCTACTTCGGCGACGTCGCGGTGAGTCGGGTAGGAGCCATGGCCGAAGAGCTGGAGGAGCAGCGGGCGTCCGCTGGGCAGCAGACGGGTGTCTTCGCCGTCGCGCTGGTCGAGCCCAAGCTCATCCAGCATGGCGTTGGCCGCGTCGACGTCATAGACGAAGTAGTCCTGGATCTCGGCGTCGTTCTGTACCCGCTCGGAGTACAGCTCGATGACGTCGCCCGTCAGCCCGAAGTAGAAGAGCTCGTTCATGTCGGCGCGATCGATGCCCTTGGAGAGGGCGATGCGGAACTTGGGGTTCCGCAAGAGCTCGCGGAGCTCGTCGTCGCCCGTGCGCGTCTGGTTGAAGAACATGACGCTGCCCGACCAGCCAGCGTCCCAGATATGGACGTTGTAGTCACCTGCCTCGCGGTTCTCCATCAGGAGGGTGTAGTTCGGGAAGCCAATGTACATCGCCTGCATGTCGACTTCGCCGGACACGATCTTCATCGGGATCAGATCGGTGCTCTGAACGATGTTCCAGAAGATCTTGTCGAAGTAGGGTAGCTGCTTGCCCTCGGGATCTACCTTCCAGTAGTAGGGGTTGCGATCAGCCACGGCCGTAGTTGTGTAGTCCTTGGTCTGGATCTTCCAGGGCCGTAGCGAGGGCAGATCGGGGTTGGTCGAGGTGTTGACCTTGGAGCCGAAGAGCTGGTACCAGCTCTCGAAGCCGGCTTCGCTCACCTGGGCGGCCAACTCGTCGGCGTCAGCGTACGCGACGTGGAACTGCTGGAGGTAGTGCTTGGAGTAGTTGATGATGGAGTTGCCACTGAAGGCGAAGTTGTCCAGCGCCAGGCCGGCCGGGTTGGCGAAGGTGAACTTCACCGTGTAGTCATCGACCTTGCTCAGCGTGCACGGCTCTCCCCCCGACTTCAGCCAACCGGGAAAGGCAGGCGTAAGTTCTGCGTCCATGACGACGTCGTCGAACCAGAAGACGATGTCGTCGGCTGTGAA
>JAAYAV010000180.1 GCA_012719195.1 Anaerolineae bacterium
GCACCAGTCTCACCCTCAACGGAGAGCCGATCGAGCCTCTCGGTGGGCCGGGCGAGGTCGCCAGCATGACGTGGACCTGGGACGGCGAGCAGCTCACGTCCACGCCCGGCGAGTAACGGGATCAGTTTGCCGTGTCGGGTAGAAGTGACATCCTTGTCGGTGCCGGGCCGATCCGGTTCGGTACTTCGGGAGTCCCCCGCAGCCTAGAATCGGGCAGCCATCTGGATGGCATCACCGAGGTTCATCGCCTCGGCCTATCGGCCATGGAACTGGCCTTCGTGCACCGAGTGAACCTCAAGCCAGCCCAGGCACCCGAGGTGCGCGACCTGGCCGAGAACCTGGACGTGGGGCTGAGCGCGCACGCCTCCTACTACATCAACCTCAACTCCCCAGAGGCGGACAAGGTCCGCGCCAGCCGGCAGCGGCTCCTCTCTGCCGCTCGCATGGCCTGGATGTGCGGCGGCGAGAGCGTGGTCTTCCACGCCGGCTGGCGGCACGACGACAGCCCCGAAAAGGCCTATGAGTCTGTCCGCGTGCAGGTGTCTGAGATCGCCCAGGTCCTCCGCGAGGAGGGAGTGGGCATCCGACTGCTGCCCGAAACCACCGGCAAGGTAACGCAGTTCGGCGACCTTGACGAGTTGCTCTGCCTGGCGCAGGATATCCCCGGTGTAGAGCCTTGTGTGGACTTCGCCCACCTCCACGCGCGGCGCGGTCTCATGAATACGGAGGAGGAGTTCGAGGACGCTCTGACGCGGGTTGGTGCTGCTGTCGGCACCGAGTCTCTCCGGAGGCTACACAGTCATGTGAGCGGCATTGACTACGGGCCACGCGGCGAACTTAGGCATCTGCCGCTTAGGGATTCGGACTTCAACTACGTTGGTCTCATGCGGGTATTGGCCGGGTTGCGAGTTGCCGGACGGGTCATATGTGAGAGTCCGGTCAACCACGATGACGCGGTTCTGCTAGCGCAGACTTGGAGCGAAGCGGTGGCCGCGGTGCAGGAGGAGAGTTAGATGGCGAGCAGGGAAGACGTGATCCGAATGCTGCAGGCCGACATGCGCGACGAGCATGGCGCCCTGATCCTGTACTTGCAGCACGCCTTCATGATGGGCGAGGGCGAAGAGGCGGCCGAGATCGAGGGTGCGGCTCGAGACGAGATGCGGCACTTTCGCTGGCTAGCGCAGGCCATCACTCAGCTCGGGGGCGTCCCCACGCTGGACCGTACCGAGATGGAGTTGGGCGGGACCGAAGTCCAGGAGTGGATGCTGCGGGATGTCCGCGCCGAGGAAGACGCTATCGCCGCCTACGAGCAGCACCGTGACGCGATCGATGATCCGCGCATCAAGGCGCTAATTGGGCGCATCTTGACCGATGAGAGGGCGCATCTCGACCTCTTCCGCTCCCTGAACGAAGAGACGGCGGCCGAGTCCGGGGCGGGCGAGGAAGAGGGTGAGGAGAAGCCAGCTGCGATGGATGGCGAAGCCGCGGCCGTGCTCGACTACGCCACCCGCCACGAGTACACGGTGGTCCTCCAGTACCTCTTCCATTCGTTCATGACGCCCGACGATGAGGCCAGCCGCGAGTGGGAGACGGTCGCCATCAACGAGATGCAGCACCTGGGCTGGTTCGGGGAGATGGCGGCCGAGGCGGGTCGCTTCCCCCTCTTCGCCCGCGAGATGGTCCATAAGGGCGAGGACACCAAGGACATGCTGGACGCGGACTTGTCGGCCGAAAGGGCCGTGGCGGCGGCCTACGCCCAGCATGCTGAGCGCTTCCGGGATAGCCCCGATCACGCCGACTTGGTGGAGATCCTGGAACGCGCCGGAGAGAACGAGGAGTTCCACATCCACATGTTCGGGCTCATGGCAGAGCGGGCCGCTGCCGAACAGGCGCCGCACCAGCGCCCCGGTGTGGGGGCCACGCAGCCCTCGCGCGACGGTGATGCGAGCGAGTCCGAGCCGGCCCCCAAAGAGCCCCCATCTGCGACCAGTACCGACAGCCCGGGGTTCACGGTGGGTAGCCTGAAGGACAGTCATTAGTCGCCCGGTTCTGAGTAGCAGTCAACCAACTGTTGGAGGTGATAGCGATGGATCTGTTAGCCAGAGAAGACGCACCCCTGACCGAACAGGAGTGGGGCCGAATCGATGAGGCGGTGAGCAAGGCGGCCCGCGCCAACCTCGTGGGGCGGCGGTTCCTGTCGCTGCACGGGCCACTGGGCCTGGGCTCGCAGGTGACCTGGGTGGATGCCCTCGAGGGCGTGAGCCCGGGCGCGGTGGGCGCCCCTGGCGAGGACGATCCCGTGGCGCCCGGCCGACGGCGTTTGCTTACCCTCGACCTGGTCTCCAAGGACTTCACTCTTATGTGGCGGGACGTTCTGAATGCCCAGGGACAGCAGTTGCCGCTGGACGTAGCGGCTGCCTTCGCTGCTGCCTCCATGCTGGCGCGCGCCGAGGACAACCTGATCTTCTACGGCACCGACGCCAACCCCGGCCTCATCAACGTCGAGGGGCACGCGACCGTGTCCCTTGCCGCTGGACTGGACAAACCGGGAAGCGGGCTGGCGGCGATCTCGGAGGCGCGCGGAGCGCTGGTCTCCGCGGGCGCTTTGGGTCCGTACGCGTTGGTGCTGGCCCCCGATCTCTACACCAAGCTGCTTCGCATACCGGGCAGTGGCGGAAGGCTGGAACTGGAATTGGCACAGTCGGTGGCGGACGCCGGC